>CAYLXT010000016.1:0-26030 GCA_964387615.1 uncultured Ruminococcus sp. | reverse complement strand
TTCTGGTCCGTAGCCAGACGCTCTATCCAACTGAGCTACCGGCGCAAAACATATTAAAATATCCGCAACATTTTTTGTTGCCATAGTATAATAGCACAACTGTTTAATAAAATCAAGTAATTTTTTAAAATTTTTAAATTTATTTTCAAAAGTCGGTGAATATTGCTTGGATTTACTTAATAAAATCAACTCTTTTGTATGGGGAACGCCTACTTTATTGCTCATCTTCTTTACCGGTGTAATACTTTCTGTACGCACACGGTTTTTTCAGATAAGATTTTTTAAAGATTCGTTCAGAGTCTTTTTCAAAAAAGAAAAATCCCGTGAAGACGGCAAAAAAATGACCCCCCTACAGTCAGCAAGCACAGCACTGTCGGCGACTATGGGCACCGGCAATATTGTGGGTGTGGCAGGCGCTATAGCGTTGGGCGGACCCGGCGCAGTATTTTGGATGTGGGTATCTGCCGCTTTTTGTATGATAATAAAATTTTCTGAAATAGCACTCAGCGTACGCTACCGCGAAACAAACCGCGACGGCACCTATAGCGGCGGCGCTATGTATTACATAAAAAACGCATTGCCTGATTTTTTTGCGCCCCTTGCTACCGTTTTTTGCATCTGCGGTGTTGCGGCGGCGTTTGGTGTGGGCAATATGACCCAGATAAACACCATGTCACTGAGTGTCAGCGCGATGTTTAAATCTATTGCAGATATTTCCCCGCGCGCAGATTTTTTAATAAAGCTTACTGTCGGCGTAATTTGTGCTTTAGCCTGCGCTTTTGTTTTAAAAAACGATGGCTCTATAGGGCGCTTTTGTGAAAAAATTATACCTGTTATGACCATTTTGTATATCGGTATGACGCTGGGCGCAATAGCTGTAAACTACACAAAATTGCCCTCTGCCTTTGCACAGATTTTTGTTGGCGCTTTTTCGCCCAAAGGTGTTACGGGAGGGGTAGTAGGCTCGGCGTTTGTAGGAGTACGGTTTGGTATGTCGCGGGGTGTTTTTTCCAACGAAGCAGGACTTGGCACCGCCCCCACCGCTTACGCTTGCAGTGACGGCGACGAAATAAGTCTTGGTCTTATGGGGATAATGGAGGTTTTCATCGACACGGTGGTCGTCTGTACACTGACCGCTCTTACCCTGTTATGCGCGGGTGATATAAACTATGGCATTGACACCGCATCTTCACTTACTCTTAATGCTCTGACAAGCGTTTACGGTAAAAATATTATATTCGTCTTTTGCCCCGTAGTATGCTTTTTTGCCTTTTCTTCGTGTGTTGGCTGGGGGCTTTACGGTGCAAAATTTATAACCTTTTTATTGGGCGAACACGCTAAAAAGCCTTTTTTGTTTTTGTTTATCGCAGCTATGATACCTGCTGCCGTTTTTCGCGCCGATGCTGTATGGATAATTGCTGAAATATTAAACGGACTTATGGCTCTGCCCAATATAACCGCGCTGCTGTTTTTGACTAACGAGGTGGCAGATATTACATATTCATATAAAAGAAAACTCCAAGGCAAATAACCTTGGAGTTTTATGTTTTAAGTAATATTAGATTTTCTCTGCAACTTCAAAGATTTCTGCAGGAAGCTCTGCTTCGTCACAAGAAACGGTGAATATAAACTCTACGTCGTTGATTTTTGCAAGACGCTTTAAGAATGCCGCAAGTTCATCATAGTTACGTGAACCGATGCGAAGAGTAGCATCGCCAAAGATATGTGTTATGTCGTTGTTACCTGCTTTTACGCCCGCAAGAAGACCATAGTATTCATCATAGCCGCAGATTGAAAAATCGTCTGCATAAATCAAACGTGCTTTATGGCTAACGGAAAATGTAAGTGTGCCGCCCTTTTCTATACATACAACGTTACCTAAACTTGTTTCAGCAGCGGAATTAACCATTTCTACCAAACGTTTGGTTTTGCCTGCACCTTTTTTTCCGATAATTAGTTTAATCATAAAAACAACTCCTTTATATTTGCCGTGTCGCCACGGTTATTTTACTTTTTTGTTACTCATTTATTTTGAAAGTCTTGCTTCAAGCTCTGCTTTCATATCCTCATATCCGGGCTTACCAAGAAGCGCGAACATATTCTTTTTATAGCTTTCAACACCGGGTTGGTCAAATGGATTAACGCCCAACATATAACCCGAGATTGCGCAAGCCTTTTCAAAGAAATATATAAGTCTGCCAAGGTTTTCTTCGTCAGCCTTATCTACTGATATTACAAGATTGGGCACACCACCATCGGTATGAGCAAGCACGGTGCCTTGAAATGCCTTTTCATTAACGTAAGACATTGTTTTACCTGCAAGGAAGTTAAGACCGTCGCCATCGTTATCTTCTTTTTCTATAACTACGTCGCTACCGTTATCGCCGATTGTCACAACCGTTTCAAACATTATACGTGCGCCGTCCTGAACGAACTGACCCATAGAATGAAGGTCGGTAGAGAAGGTAACTGATGCTGGGAACAAGCCCTTATTGTCTTTGCCCTCGCTTTCGCCAAATAACTGCTTAAACCACTCTGCCATCATTGTAAAGCGTGGCTCGTATGACACAAGCAATTCAATCGCTTTGCCCTTGCGGTAAAATGCGTTGCGAAGCGCCGCATATTGATAGCAAGGATTTTTATTTATATCTTCTATATTGTAGTCGGTAGCAGCCGCCTGTGCGCCTGCCATAAGGGCGTCGATATCACATCCTGCTGCGGCAATCGGTAACAGACCTACTGCTGTAAGAACCGAAAATCTGCCGCCTACGTCATCGGGCACTACAAAGCACTCATAGCCCTTTTCGTCAGCCAATGCCTTAAGTGTGCCGCGTGCCTTGTCGGTTGTGCAGTAAATACGTTTTGCTGCCTCTTCTTCACCGTAGCGTTCTTCGAGTAGCTTACGGAACACGCGGAATGCAACTGCAGGCTCGGTAGTGGTGCCTGATTTTGAAATAATATTTACAGATACGCGCTTACCCTCACAAATCTTAAGCAAGTCTGCAAGATTTGAACCGCTGATGCTGTTGCCTGAAAAATAAATTTCGGGAGCGCCGTCTCTAATTGTGTTGTAATACGGACCCTTTAAAAACTCTATTGCGGCGCGGGCACCGAGGTATGAACCGCCGATGCCGATAACGATAAGAACATCGGTATCAGACTGGATTTTTTTTGCCGCCGCTTTAATGCGTGCAAACTCTTCTTTGTCGTAATTAAAAGGAAGATCAACCCAACCTAAAAAATCATTACCAAGGCCGCTTTTTTCATTAACGGTTTTGTGGGCGTCAGCAACCTGACCCAAAAGCCCTGTTATATCGTTTTCGCGGATAAAATCTTTTGCGTATGCGCTACTAAAATTCAGTGACATTTAAACAACCCTCTATTAATTTTATTGCAATAGGGATATTATTCCTATTGTGTTTAATCTATTTTACATTATTTTGCTCACGTTTGCAAGCATATTACACAAATTTTCACAAAAAATTTTAATTTTAGTTAACTAATCCGTGTAAAATCCACAAAAAAGCGGTTAAAAAGGTCATCTTGTTAACATTTTCGGCTGCGGTTATATCAACAGAGCCTATATGGTTATCGCCCGAATAAAAATCCACTGTGCCTAAAACGTCCCCTTGTTTAACGGGCGCCGTCACATTTTCGGGTATATTTATCTTTTGCGTAACACCTGCGGCCTCGCTTTTTTTAAGCAATAGATTAAAATTATTTTCAGCCGCTATTTTTACCTTTGGTAACACTCCGCCTTTTACATTTATGGAGGTGGTGTCGCCAAGTTCAGGGGCAATGTCGCTATAAGCATAGTTAGCAAAGCCGTAGTCGAGCAACTTTTTAGCCCCGTTAAAACGGTCTTGTGACGTGTCACCCGACATAATAACCGCAACAAGTTCAAGCCCATTCCTCTCGGCTGTAGCCGACAGGCAGTATCCTGCGCCCGAGGTGGTGCCCGTTTTAAGCCCTGTTGTGCCCTCGTAAAAACGAACCAACTTATTGGTATTTACAAGTTCACTCTCGCCATCACGCAAAGAGTCCATCCACACAGTAGAATAATTTTTAATAAGGTCGTGCTTTATAAGTTCTGCTGACATTATTGCAACATCGTGCGCCGAAGATATGTGACCTTCGGCATCAAGTCCTGTGGCATTTATAAAGCTCGTATTGGTCATACCAAGTTCCTGTGCCCTTGCGTTCATCATAGCGACAAAACCCTCTTCGCTACCCGCAATCTGTTCGCCCAACGCCACCGTAGCATCATTGGCAGACGCAATAACCGCCGCTTTAAGCAGGTCGTCTACCGTCATGGCCTCGCCGGGCTCAAGCCATATTTGCGAGCCGCCCATGCTGCAGGCGTGTTCGCTGGCTGTTATGATATCCTCGATCGACATTTTGCCGTCGTCAATAGCTTCCATCACAAGTAACAGCGACATAATCTTTGTAATAGACGCAGGCGGCAGTTGTTCATCGGAGTTCATTTCATAAAGAATTTCACCCGTGTTGACCTCCATCAATATTGCCGATTTTGCCTTTATATCAAGCTGCGTGCCTATTGCGGCATCGGTAACGGCAGAGTCTATCGGTATAGTAATATCCGAAATATCACACTCACTTGAAACCGTGGCGGCAGATACGCTTGCCGAACACATTATTAAAACGCAAATTATTATACTCAAAATCTTTTTCATACGTATACCCCCATAAAAAAGAATATGTTTGAGGCTGTAAAAATATAATTTTTATATAGTGGTTGTTTCAAAAACATCAATTTTACAACTCAAAACATCACCCTTACAGGTTATTCAACTATGTTAGATATACTCGGAGCAACAGGCACAAATTACTGTGCTGACTGCAACGGCAAATGTAATGGTGAACACTAATTTATAAGAAACGGTATGAGAAAAATTTCTCATATCGTTTTTTCGTGTCTTTTTTGCAAATTTTTAATACTGACTTGAACGAATAAAAGGTTTGTGCTATAATAAACGATGCCTATTTATGTTCAACAGGAGGAAAACCACAATGGATTGGAGTTCATTTAGATTTATAGATTTATTTGCGGGTATTGGTGGTATTCGTTTAGGTTTTGAACACGTAGGCGGTCATTGTGTGTTTTCATCCGAATTTGATGAGGATGCTTGTACTACATATCAAGCAAATTTTGGCGAACATCCATCTGGTGATATAACAAAGATTGATGCGAAAGATATTCCAGATTTTGATATTTTACTTGGTGGTTTTCCTTGTCAAGCATTTTCAATCATAGGCAAAAAAGAGGGTTTTGCAAATGAAACTTGCGGAACATTGTTTTTTGATATTGAGCGAATTCTAACAGAGAAAAGACCTCCGGCATTTATGCTTGAAAATGTCCGCAATCTCACCGCTCACGATAACGGAAACACTTTCCGAGTTATCAAGGAACATCTTTCCGCTCTGGGTTATCACGTACACACCAAAGTGTTAAATGCACTTGATTATGGTGTACCACAAAACCGTGAGAGAATTTTCATTGTTGGTTTTCTGGATGATGTAAAATTTAAGTTTCCAGACCCCATACCTGTTGAGCAAAGAAAAACCTTGTCCGATATTTTAGAAACGAATGTTGATGAAAAATATTATGTTCGTGATGCAATTCGCCTGTCAAGGTTGGAGCGATTAAAGGATAAGGATTATCCTAAACCGTACATATCACACGAAAATATGGCAGGTTCTATTACACCGCATCCGTATTCATCAGCACTCCGAGCTGGTGCATCTGCTAACTATATTTTGATAAATGATGAGCGCCGACCTACCGAAAGAGAAATGCTCCGTATTCAAGGTTTTCCAGATACCTATAAAATCGTGTTGCCTTATGGCAAAGTAAAAAAGCAATGCGGAAATTCTGTTGCAGTTCCAGTTATCAAGGCGATAGCAAAAGAAATGATACAAGCGCTTAAAGCATACAACGAAAAGGAGGGTCAGTAATGGAACAAAGACCCAGATTAAAAGACTCAAAACATTTAACAACTAAATCACTATATCCATTGAATGTTATTCCGCCCGAAATAGTTACAAAAATAGGTGGGTATCTCGTTTATTTGCTTTATATCGGCAGAAAGGATGTTTCTGGTAACGATTGGGGCGATGCTTTCGCTGACTCTATTGGTGGTGTTCATCTGGACTCACCAGTAGGTATTGCGGATGTGGTTTTGGATAAAAACTGTTGGTCTGCAAAAACCGTTAAGGTGAAAGACCCATTCTCAATTTCAAATGTGCGGTTGATTAGTGGTAGATGCTCCCCAGACTATTCATACGGTATCACCGACCCACATAAAGACGTGCAAAAAACTGGTGAGGCGGTTTTGAATATTTGGAATGAGCGAATTAACATTGCTACCGACCATTACAGTAGTGTGAGAACCGCCGTTTTAGTTCGCAGTTATGATTGTTTATCCTATCGCTTATTTGAAGAAGATACACAACGATTTAGAACAACGGACTATCATTGGGATGTTAATTCAAACGGTAATTTGATGGGTTTAGACCGTAACGAAAGAGTGTGTTTCACTTGGCAGCCGCACGGCTCACAATTCACCATACATACCGAAGTACCCGATAGCGCTATTAAATTTCAAGTCAAACAACCGCCGACAATTTCAAAAACGGATGTACTGAAGGTCGTTGAGTTTGATGAGAGTTGGGTTCAAATTATCAAATAAAGATAAAAATGCTATGAGGAGATTTCCCCATAGCATTTTCTTTTTGCATCGTGTTGTGGCTCGTTTTAAGGGGTGTTTCGGTCTGTGTATGGAATTACGCTACCAAACCCCTTAAAATCAATTCTGGGCCAATTTAGAACATTCCAAAGTGCTTAAAAGCGTTTTCTATTGCTTTTTCTTTTTCAGGTGGGCAGTTTGGTACTCTGTGACCGTCCTTGCCCTTGTTGTAGTTTTCCCTTTTCTCAAAACCGTGTTTCTCTTTTACCTGTGCGATGTTGAGAGATGAAACACATAAACCGTATTTATCTTTTACGTATGCTTTTATCTCTGGATAGGTGGCAGTGGTTCTGGCGGTTTTGGGTAAGTCCCCCACATTCACATCAAAGTAGATATGTTCATCAACCTTTTGCCGACTTAAAAGTGCTACCGTCTCGACGTGCTCGGTGTGCGGGAACATATCTACCGGTTGAATTCGTCTTACCTTATAACCCTTTCGTGTAAGGAAGGATAAATCTCGCGCCTGTGTTTCGGGATTGCAAGATATGTATACAATCTTTTTAGGTGCGAGAGTCACAAGCGACCGTAAAAACGCAAGGCTTGCTCCCGCGCGCGGAGGGTCCATTATTACAACATCGTATTCTGCGCCGCAACTTGCCGCGTTTATCATAAATTTACCGGCATCGTCGCAAAAGAACTCTATGTTCTGAACGTTGTTAAGCTCGGCGTTTGTTTTAGCATCACAAATAGCATCGGGATTAAGCTCTACACCTATAACGTTTTTTGCTTTTTTTGAGGCAAAAATTCCTATCGTTCCCGTGCCGCAATAGGCATCAAGCACCGTCTCGTTGCCCGTCAGTTCGGCATATTCTATCGCCTTTTTATAAAGCACCTCGGTTTGAATGGGATTTATCTGATAAAACGCTTTGGGCGAAATTCTGAACTTGAATCCGCAAAGGTCTTCTTCTATAAACCCACTGCCGTACAGCACGCGACTTTTTTCACCAAGAACAAGGCTTGTGCGCCTGTTGTTAATATTTTGCACAATGGTAGTTATTTCTGGGTGGCGACCAAGCAACGCATTTACAAACTGCGACTCTTTTGGAAAATCTATAACCGCCGTTACCAGCACCACCATAATCTCGCCGCTTGAAAAACCTCTTTTTATAAGAACATGGCGCAAAAAGCCCTTCATTGAAACATCATCAAACGCACGCAACTTAAAGCTTTTGAGCAATTTTCTAATTGTTACTATAATTTCGTCAGCCTTTTGGTCCTCTATCATACAGCTGTCAACAGGAACTATGTTGTGCGTAGAGGATTGATAAACACCCGAAATTATTTGTCCGCGCCGCTCTGAAAAAGCCGCTTGAACCTTGTTGCGATAATGGTAAGGATTATCCATACCGATTATTTCACAAACATGATGATATTTGCCGAGCAGCTTTATTGCCTTTGCTTGTTTAAAACTGAGCTGTCGCTCATAAGGCATATTCTGAAGCTGACATCCGCCGCATTTTTTATGATAAGGACACTTATTATGCTCTGATTTGCTTGGCATTTTCATATTTCTGTTCTTGTCGAACGGCTTATTGCCCTTGTTCTGCATAATAATCTCCTTTAATAAAAAGCGAAGCGCATTCGCAATGCGCTGTGCGTGGGAATAAATCCACAGGTGTGTATTCCTGTAGTTTATAACCCATATTTTCTAAAATCGCGGTGTCTCGGGCAAGGGTTGCCACGTCGCACGAAACATATACTATTCTTTCGGGCGCGAAATCTTTTGTCACCGTATGTAGCAACGCTTCTTCGCAGCCCTTTCGCGGCGGGTCAAGAATTACAACGTCGGCAGAAATGTTTTCTTGCTTTAACTGCTCGGCGGCGCGCGCCGCATCTCCGCAAATAAATCGGGCATTTTCCACACCGTTTTCACGTGCGTTTGTTTCGGCATCCTTTACAGCAGCCTCTACAATCTCTACACCGATAATGCTTTTTGCCTCTTGCGCCATAGAAAGACCTATTGTGCCTGCGCCGCAGTAAAGATCAAGTATGTTTTTGTCCTGCGGCTCGGCGTACTCGGCGACTTTTTGATAAAGCTTTTCCGCCATATCGTGATTTACCTGATAAAAAGAATGGGGCGATATGCGCACCTTTACGCCGCATAAAACATCATATATGTATTCGCGACCGTAAACGCAAATGTTTTTATCGCCCAAAACAACATTTGTCTTTTTGGTGTTTATGTTTAAAATTACACTTTTCAGATTTTCGCCTAAAGCAGATTTTAGATTTTCTACAAGTTCGATTTTATGTGGCAGGTCATTACCGTTTATAACAATGCCAACCATTATTTCGCCAGTCTGCTTGCCGTAGCGCATATAAAAGTGGCGGAGCAGTCCGCTGTTGTGTTCCTCGCAATATACCGAAACATTATACTTTTTTACGAAATTGGTAAAAATACTTCCCGCTTTATAAAACACATCGGGATGAAGCAGACAATCTCCGCAGGGTATAACCCTATGTGAATGGTGCGAATAAAAACCAAGCTCACCGCCTTCCGCTATAGGATACAGAGCCTTGTTGCGATAACGGTCGGGTTGTTGCGCATAAATTATGGGTTGCGGCTCTGAGTCCACCTTACCAATTCGCTTCATTGTCTGCATTACGCGATTTTGCTTTAATTCATACTCGCTTTGATAATTTATATGACGAAAAACACAACCGCCGCAACGGCTGAAAGCACCGCAATCAACGTTGATGCGGTGCTTTGATGGAATTATTATTTCTTCGACCTTTGCAAAAGCGTAGTTCTTTTTTACCTTTAATATATGGGCGCGTATTTTATCGCCCACTGCGGTAAGTGGAGCAAAAACGGCCTGTCCCCCGTGTTTGCCTATTCCGCTACCTTCACTTGATATGTCGGTAATTTCAAGTTCAATTATATCATTTTTCTTCATATTATCCATTAAAGTTTGTAAAATTTTGTTCAAGAGAACCGTCGTCAAACAGCGAGTATCCACGACGGCAATCATAGCCAAAGGTATCGTCGGCATTGAGAGGAATTTCATTTATAACAACGGTATCCTCGTTAAGCCATACCGCCTCTACATCATCAATACCTGTTTGCCAAAAAATATTGTGGCGGGTATCATTCTGCTCTATTTCACCGCGAACAGCAACGCCGAGGTTGTTTTTTACAAGATAAATGTTCATCGTCTTTTCGCCCGAAGGGGAAACACTGGTTGTATGCAGCGTTCCTGTCGGCAGGTCGGCAATGTCGGTAAAAAGGCTACCCTTTACCGCAAAAACAATATCGACGGCAATAATCAGAACAGTAACAACATATAAAAATTTAAATCCAATGTTTTTCATAAAAACACCTGTTTCTTAAATCTCGTCTGTGCTAAAGCTTGGCGTGACGCTTGCATTAAATCGATCTACATCGCGGTTGTATGCTGTGATAGCAAATCGGCAATGCACACCGTATGACGTCAAAAAATAAGGCAATGTGAACACAAGCGGTGCAACAAGAAATGATATCAATATCCAGCCCGCAAAGCTAAGCGCAAGACCAAAAAAGTCGGATCCCGTGCGTTTTGAAATAATGATAGACATATTAACCGCTTCAGCAGGATCAATACTGTCATTGCCTACAAAAACAAACGGCGCAAGATAATATTTTAGCATAACAAAAATCAACATCAAAGTTGCAATAATTCCGAAAAAAGAATTAAGTGCCCATAAATTTGATGTCCATATCGGAAGCGAAATATCAAAAAACGAATATATCTGTTCATTCGAAAGCATCCACACAACAAAGCACGGCATGTACAAAATAACCGAAGGCAAAATAAGCTTTATTGTAACCAAAAAAGAAAAATGCAACGCACGCTTATACTCTGAAATATTTGAAAAATATTTAAATGTTATGAGCACACTGTCTTCCTGCTCCCAAAGCAAACGTCTGAAATATACCAAAGCACCCAAAAACAGCGGACTTAAAACAAAAAATGTTAACGCGGCAATAACGATATAACCTACAGCTGTAGAAACTACCGATATTACAGAGCCGATAAAAATGGTTGTAAAAAATGCAAAAATCATTATGCTTGCTACAACTACCGATTTTAAAAAGGTTTTTCTTAGGGCTTCTTTTGCGGTTGCTTTAATAACGGGACTTGGCGCTAACATATAAAATCACTCCTTTGTTTTGACACACCTATATTATCAAATTTATAACACAAAAATATTACAGAACTTTTAATTTTGCATAGGCCGCCATAAGTTTTTTTGTTCCAACGGTATCAAAAGCAATTTCAAGCAAGGTATCGTTACCCATTGATGACGCCGACAAAATCAATCCTTCGCCAAAAGTCTTATGCTCTACACGCTGACCTGCCGAATACTGACAAGCCGACGCGCTTTCGGTCTTTTTAGCCGCCGAATAACTGCCAAACGAAGTTGTCGGCTTTGAATACGATACAGCCGGACGGTTAGCGCGCGGTGTGTAATTACCGTCGTCAAAGCCATAGCTGCGACTGTACGACGGCGCGGATACCTTAGCCGACATTCTGCAATATTCATCAGGTATTTCTTTTAAAAACCTTGACGGCAAATTGCGATTTGTAGAACCGAATACCATTCGCGTTACGGCATTGCTTACAGTAAGCTGCCGTTTTGCGCGGGTAATAGCCACATACATAAGGCGGCGTTCTTCTTCAATTTCGCTTTCACCCCCGTAAATCGACTGATTTCCGGGGAAAATTCCCTCCTCAAGTCCGATAAGAAACACCTTTTCAAACTCAAGACCCTTTGCGGAATGCACGGTCATAAGCGTAACCTTATCCTCGCTGTCGTTCATAGCGTCTATATCACTTACAAGCGCAATCTCTTCAAGAAAAGAAGACAATGTCGGCTCATCATTTTCAAGCTCATACTGTTTTACATTGTTCACAAGCTCATCAACGTTTGCGAGTCTGTCTGCATTTTTAGGATCGGTGTCGGTCATAAGACTTACACGATAGCCGCTTTTATCCAGAACTGTGGTGAGCAGCTCGCTTATTGGCAGTTCATCGACAACCGCCGACAGCGATTTAATCATATCGCAAAAATCCCGAAGCCTGCCCGCAGCACGAGAAAGCGGCGCGAATTGGTCGGCACTGTCAAGCACTTCAAAAAGGCTAAGGCCCAACTGCGCGGCAATATCTGCCGCGTGATTCAAGGTTGTATCGCCGATACCACGTTTTGGTTCGTTTATAATGCGGCGAAGACGAATATCATCATTGTTGTTGCTTATAAGGTTTAAATACGCTAAAACATCACGAATTTCTTTGCGCTCATAGAAACGCATGCCGCCAATAACTCGATATGATATTCCGCTTCGGGCAAAGACATTTTCTATAGATGCTGACTGCGCGTTCATTCGGTAAAGCACTGCGTGGTCACTAAATTTTGCCCCCGCGCGCACGCTTTCGAGCACCTTATCGGCAACATAGCGCGCCTCGTCGCGTTCATCGGCCGCGGTGTAAATATTTATAAGCTCACCGTCGCCCTTATCGGTCCAGAGATTTTTGCCCTTTCTGCCGCGGTTATTAGCAATTACGGCATTGGCGGCATTAAGAATATTGCCGACCGATCGGTAATTTTGTTCCAGACGGATAACACGTGCATTTTCGTAATCATATTCAAAGTTAAGTATGTTTTCAATGGTAGCGCCGCGAAAACGGTAGATACTCTGATCGTCGTCACCCACAACACAAATATTGCCGTGAATGGTGCTAAGCAACCGCACCAGTTCATACTGCGCGTGGTTGGTATCCTGATACTCGTCTACCATTATATATTTAAACTTACTGCTGTAATGCTCTAGAACGTCGGGATTTTCCCGAAACAGCTTTACAGTGTAGTTTATCATATCGTCAAAATCCATAGCATCGGCAGATTTTAAACGGCTCTGGTATGCGTCATAAAGCTTTGCTATGGTTTGTCCGCGGTAATCGTGACCTGCCGTTTGCTTGTATTCAGCGGGCGAAATCAGCGAATCCTTTGCTGACGAAATTGCCGATAAAACATTTCGTACAGGAAACATTTTTTCATCGATTCCGTTGTCCTTCATTATGTTTTTGATAAGACGTTTTTGGTCATCAGTATCATAAACTGTAAAGTGCGAGGTAAAGCCAATTCCTTCAGCATTCATACGTAATATCTTTCCACAAATGCTATGAAAAGTTCCTGCCCAAAGGCTTTCTCCGCCCTCGCCAAGCTTAGCATTAATGCGCTCTTTAAGCTCATTTGCCGCCTTATTGGTAAAGGTTATGGCAAGTATCTCCCAAGGGCGTGGAGCATTTACCGCAAATACTCCTTTGGGCAAATCTTCGCCTTTTTCGTCTATGTAATTTTGAGCGGCAATCAAATCCTCTTGCGTAAAGAAGGGCACAAAATCACTGCAATAAGCATCGCCGTATTTTACAAGATTAGCAATACGGTTTACAAGCACGGTGGTTTTGCCGCTACCCGCACCCGCAAGCACAAGCAATGCGCCCTTTGTAGTAGTTACCGCTTCAAACTGTCGGTCGTTCATATTGCCAAAATCTTTTTTAATAAGATTTCGGCGAAGGTTTAAAAACTGTTCTGTCATATTATTTCCTATTTCTTGGGTGCCGCATATTCAAACTGTGCAATTGCTCGAAGTAGCTCTGCGTGAGAATCGGTATGTGCTACCATAACAAGGGGTTTTGTAAGATCAAGGCTGAATACACCCATAATTGATTTTGCATTAACAATATACTTGCCTGAAAGCAGTTCAATATCATACGGCTTTTCGTTTGCAATATCCACAAATTTTTTAACCGCTTTAAAATCCTTTAAAATAATGGTTTTTTCAAGCATTTTAACACTCCTTAAATCACATAGAGTCCTGATTCGAGCAAAACAAACTCATAGCTTCCAGACCTGACGTAAGCAAAGACCGGTTCTTCAAAGTTGTAATAATCTTCTACAGAATAGCTTTCAAGATTTACCCTTATTATTTTATTTGAACCCTCGTTGCACACATACGCCCATTCGCCATTTATAAAAATGTTTTCGGGGCGTTCGAAGGGCGAGGTTTTTCCGCCGATACGAAGCTCCGCACGCATTGTGTTTATATTAAAACGGATTAAAACATTAGTGTCTTTAAAACTTGCCCAAATGCTGTTTTTATAAAAAGCAATGTCGGACGGAGGTGACTCACGGTACTTAATCTCACCCGAAATGTTTATCATACCGTCGGTATCAATTATGAACACTTGCCCATTTTCATTGCACAAAAGTGATCTTCCATCGGGCAATATGAGTGCCTTTTCGGCAACAAAATTTTTGCAAATTTTTACGGCAATATTATAATTGCTGCCAAACTTCATATTCCAATAAATTGTCTGGCTTACATCGGTAAGCAACGAGTTCTCAAACGATAGCATCTTGTACCATACTATGTCACCCTCATCTACCACCGCCCTTTGATAAGGAAATATAATTCCGTCAGATTTGGGCAGTATTTCATAGATTTTGCCGTCAAATATCTTTTTCAATTTTTTCAATCCTTTGTTCATATCTTTTTTAAGCTAAGCGCACCGTCATCTATCATACTTTGTACTGCAAGCAACACACCTGTCTTTGCGCTGTGATAGTTAAGTCCGCCTTGCATCCACGCGGCGTAAGGCGCGCGTAGCGGCGCGTCGGCAGAAAGCTCGATTGACGAGCCTAACGTAAATGCGCCTGCTGCCATAATAACCTGATCGTCATATCCTGGCATATCGGACGGTTCAGGACGAACAAACGAGTCTACGGGAGCGCCTGACTGCATACCTCGGCAAAATGCAATTAAGGCCTCAGGGGTATTAAGTATTACGCTTTGTATAATATCTCCTCGCTTTTCAGTACACACAGGACTTACCTTATAACCGACAGATTCCAAAAGAGCAGAAGCAAAAACCGCAGTTTTAAGGGCTTCGCCCGTAACGTGAGGCGCTGCAAAAAGTCCCATATAAAGCTCTCGATTGTGACCGAGAGAGGCGCCAACCTCGCGTCCTACACCAGGCGCTGTCATTCGGCCTGCACACATTTCTACATATTCGTGCTTGCCTGCAATATATCCGCCTGTGGGGGCAATGCCGCCGCCTGCATTTTTAATAAGCGAGCCTGCAATAATATCGGCGCCAACCTCACAAGGTTCACGGGTTTCTACAAACTCGCCGTAGCAGTTATCTACCATTATCACGGTGCTTGGAGACACCTCTTTTACCGTTTTGCAAAGCTCTTCTATTTTATTGACTGTAAGGCTTGGTCTAAGACTATATCCTCGCGAGCGTTGTATGTAGGCCATTTTATAGTTACCCCAAGCAAGCTCAGCACGAATAGCGTTTATATCGGGAGTTCCGTCGGGTAACAAATCCACCTGATGATATTCAACACCGAAATCGGCGAGCGAGCCATCAGTATGACCCTCAAAACCAAAAACACCAATTATTGTGTCGTAAGGTCTGCCCGTAAGTACAAGCACTTTATCACCCGGTCGTAAAATGCCAAAAAGCGCAACCGTCAGGGTGTGTGTACCCGACGCAAAACTATGGCGCACAATTGCGTCCTCGGCGCCCATACAATCAGCAAAAACCCGGTCTAAAGTATCGCGGCCGACATCACCGTAACCGTAACCTGTAGATGTGCCGAGATGCATTTCGCTTACCCTGTTTTTTATAAAAGCGTTAAGCACTTTTGTTTGATTATATTCAGTAATACTATCTATCTTTTCAAAGCTTTCTTTTGCCTTACTTTCAGCAAGAATGCTATATTTTTCGAGCGTTTCATTAAATTTAAAGTAATTCAAGGGGTCTTCCTCCAATAGCCTGCATTGTATATATATTCAAAATTGTTTTTTAAGTAAAAAGGCATTATTTTTTCTTCACAAACAGCAAGACAGGGCATATCAAACTGTGATAATACACCGCGAAGCGCCAACGTACCCATTCCCTTTTGGTGCGACGCGATGCCGTTTAAAAGGGCGGCTTGTCCATCTGTGATACAAACAGCGGCGCACTTATCCTTTAGCGCAAAGTATTTTAACTGTCCGTGATTAAGGCGATAACAAAAATCTACGGCAAAATGCTCGTAGGGCGGCAACTCTAAACCGTCAACATCAAGCAAACTGTAAATATCCTTGCTACCAAGTTGGTCGGATTGTATTTTGCCTTCAAAACCGCACGCACGCTTTACCACGGATACTCTATGAAAATTGTCATCAAACAAATTTTTAAGTGTCACGGCATCAGAAAAAACCGATAACGGCGATATAACATTTATAAATTCACGCAACTCGTCTATGTCTGCGTCATTATTATATATCACCATGTTACCGTCAAGCAGACTGATTATGGCGTTGTTCTGATTTTGCACCCAAAACATAGCAATATCTTTGTACGAATTATAGGTGCAGTTGATTTTGATAACCTCGGCAAGCGGTAAAGAAATTTTTGGTATTTCGGTTACCAGATTTATCATAAATTACCGCTCGCAATTTGGTTTATCATATATCTTGTAAGGTCGCGCACAGCGATAACGTCTCGCATATCGCAAACCGAACCTGCAGTGTGAATATATCTGCAAGGAACAGACAATGCCACAGTGCGAACTCCGCCGCGACTTAAGTGAATTGCTCCTGCATTATTGCCGCCTGCAACGGCCGTTTTGCTTTGAGCGGGTATTCCACTGTTTAAGGCGGCGTTATAATACTCTCGGTCATAGCTTGTTGCGCCGTCCATAAACGAAACCACTGCTCCCTTGCCCTGCTGACACACCTGTTTTGCAGCAGCAACACCTGCAACGTCAGCCGCGGTTGTACCGTCAATAACTATAGCAGAGTCGGGGGCTACCGTAAAGGCTGCAACACCTGCTCCGCGAAGACCAACCTCTTCCTGAACAGAAAAGCTTGCATAAAAATCGTATTCGGCATCCTGCTTTAAAAGGTCAATCAAAACAAGACAGCCCACACGGTCATCAAGTGCTTTTGTAAGCACCTTGTCACCTGTTACGGTAAAATCACTGCACATAACAGCGCAGTCGCCCACGCTTACAAGTTTTTTCGCCTCGTCTGCAGATGTTACGCCAATATCGATATAAAGACTATCAGCATCCGGCAACTTTTTACGCTCATCACCCTCGCATAAATGCACGGGCTTGCCACCGATGACTCCAAGTGTCTTGCCGCCGATAAGCACGCGGCGGAACATCAGCGCCGCGGTATCAATGCCGCCTACTGTTTTAAAACGTAAAAAGCCATCGTTTTCAATATGAGTAATAATTAAGCCTACCTCGTCAAGATGCGCGTCTACAAGCACCTTTTTTTCAGGGGTGTTTTTACCCTTTTTAAAAGCGATTATATTTCCTAAATTATCAATAGAGCATTCGCAGTAATCCTGGATTTGTGAAACAACAAAATCACGTACGGCATACTCATCACCCGAGGTGCCGTCTAACATACAAAGTTGTTTTAATAGTTCAGTCATTATGCGTTACCTCCCGACAAAATATATTTTTCAAGAAGGTCGCAAACATTTTCTATATCTTTAATATCAATTATTTCAACATCACTATGCATATTGCGAAGCGGAATAGACACAAGTCCTGTCTTTACCCCGCTTTTTGAAATGCTGATAACATCGCCGTTTGTACCTGTTCTGCCGCCCATAACCTCAGTCTGATAGGGCATATTGTTTTCTTTTGCAACAGCTATTAACTTTTTGGATATTATTTTATTAAGTATCGGTGATATACCAATCATAGCGCCGCCGGTGAGTTTTCCACAGTCATTACCAGGCACATCGGGAGCGTCGGCAAAAGAAACGTCCAACACTATTGCCTCATTGGGAGAAATGTCAAACGCGGCAGTTTTAGCACCTCGGCAACCAAGCTCTTCAGCGTCGGTAAGGGCAAAAACAACATTAAACGGCAATGTTTTGCCCTGCAATCTTTCTGCAAGTTCTAAAAGGCACACAGCACCCGCGCGGTTATCAAAACTTTTGCCTGTAACACGACTGCCATATAAATCAGAAGCCTTCTGATTAAAGGTCACAAAGTCACCGACAGATATAATCTCTTTTGCCTTTTCGCCCAAAAGGGTATCAATTTTTAAAACGGATATATCCTCATATTCCTTCGGTCCGCCAAGGTGTGGCGGTGTTGCGCAAAATACGCCTGTAACGTCATCTTTACCGTGTATAATCACACTTTTTGACGGCAGCATACGAAGGTCTATACCTCCGCAGTTTTTAACGGTCAAAAAGCCTTGCTCATCAATATCGGTCACAACAAAACCAACCTCATCAATATGGGCTTCGAGCATAAGGGTGTAATCGCTTTCCCCTTTTATTTTGCCTACAACATTAACACCGTTTTGAGCGGCGTCGGTATATTTTGAAAGTATATCAAACGCAACGGACGAAGCCTCGGTTATGTTGCCGATACTTACCGCGTCAGACAATTTAAAAAGAATTTCTTTAATGTTCATTACAGTTCATTCACCAATTGTTTAAAATAGTTGCCACGCGCCACAAAGTTGGGGAACATATCAAAACTTGCACACGCGGGAGAAAGTGTTACTATATCGCCATTTTCGGCTTTTTTATGCGCCTCGGCTACCGCTTCGGCAATATCCTTTACCCTTACAATCGCAGGATTACCATTGTAATTTTCGTAATCACGTAAGCATTTTTCTATCTTGTCGGCCGTGTCACCGCAAAGGTAGAGTGTTTTAACCTTTTCTACGATGTAGGGCATCATTGGCTCAAAGGGTATATGCTTGTCATATCCACCCGCAATAAGCACAACCTTTTGGTCAAACGCTTTAAGACCTGCTATTGTTCGGGTAGGACTTGATGCAATAGAGTCGTTATAATACTTTACGCCGTCAAGTTCGCGCACAAATTCTATACGGTGCTCTACGCCGCCGAATTCTTGTGCTACTTTCTTTATATTGTCCACACCAACATATCCCCAAACCGCAGCAATGGCAGTAAGATAATTTTCTACGTTGTGGTCACCTAAAACACGAATATCCTTACGGTCAACCACAGGCACATCAATGCCGCGATATGCCATATGAAGCACGCCGTCGTCGGCAAGCCAAGCGCCGTTGTTAAGTCGGCGGCTCATACTAAAGCCAAGACTTTGACCGCGAACATCCTTGCGAAAATCCTCCGTAATATCGTTATCACGATTAAGAATGGTGCGTGAAAAAGCGTTTTGATGAAGCAGAATGTTTTTCTTTGCCTCAACGTATTCGTCCATATCCTTATGCACGTCAAGATGATTAGGCGCCACATTGGTAACAACCGCAACATCGGGACTTTTGCGCATAGAAATAAGCTGAAATGAAGAAAGCTCAGCTACAACAAAATCATCGGCTGTTATATTTTCTATTTCGGGAAGCAGCGGTGTGCCTATATTACCGCCAACAAATACGCGCTTACCCTCGGCTTCAAGCATTTTTGCAATAAGAGTGGTGGTTGTAGTCTTGCCGTCTGAGCCTGTTACCGCAAAAATAGTTGCGGGGCAAAGGTCAAAGAATACTTCCATTTCGCTGGTCACTGCAATGCCGCGCTTGCGAGCGCGTTCGAGCTCGGGAAGATGAAAATTCATACCGGGAGTACGGAAGATGATATCCACCTCAAGATTCTCAAGATATCCTTCGCCGAGCTTTAACTCGGCGCCTGCCGCCTCTAATTCATCGGCAATATTGCCTATAAGCTCACGCTCGCGACGGTCACAGGCTATCACGCGCGCGCCCTGCTTTAAAAAGCTTAAAATAAGCGGTGTGTTGCTGACACCTATACCGCACATAGCGATTTTTTTACCTTTAAGTTGACTGAAAAACTGCTTAAAATCCATAAAGCGTTCCTCCAAAAATTAGTCTATAATTTGTTCTGCCGCACTGTTGACAGAATCGTCGGTGTACATATCTGATGTGGGGTCAATATTTTTAAGTTCGATATATTCTTCTAAAGTCAGGCCTAATTCGTTCATTTCTTTCGCGACATTTATTCCAACAAACCGCCAGTGCCACGACTCGTATATAACGCCCGTGATATCCGTTTTATCATTAGGATAGCGGAGTATAAATCCGTAATCCTCGGCGTTTTCACACATCCAGGTGTACATAGGCGTGCTTTCGAAAGCATCATCTGCCATATTAAAGTCGGCGCAAAGACCTGTGTTGTGTTCGCTGGTACCCGGTCGCGCTACAACCGTGGCGGCTAAATCCTCGTCACCGCCTACGCGGTTAACCTGTCTTTGAAAAAGGTCATTTTGTATCGCATAACTGCGGAAGGGCGACCACACCTGTAGATTAACACCGTCGGCTTGGGCTGCCGCTACCATAGCAGTGATATACGGATACACCTCCTTGTGTATTTGCGTAACGTAATCGTTGTTGCGATACTCGTCATCAATTTCAACAAGATACTCGCGAACATTGGTGTCGTAATCGTCGGGCAGAGCATTCTCACCGTTTATAAGCAGAAGTCTGCTGAAATTTGCGTCAAGCTCTACGCCTGTAGGGGTAACGAATATTTCAGGCTCTGACGGAGTATCCACCGTTGACGAAGAGACATCGTCAGATGATATCACCTCATCACTTGAAACCAATGTAACATCCGACGAAGAGCTATCGGTATCGCCGCCGTTTTTGATTATTGCAACAATAACCGCTACAAGCGCGATTACTACAGCAAGCACTGCCACTACAAGCGCTATAAATATTCTGCGGCGAATTATCGCCTTTTTTCTTTTTTCGGTCATATTGAGCATCCTTTTCATAGCCTGCGGGTCGACGCCTACATCGATCCCTACGGTTGTTTTTTATTCATCTAATTTTAAAACTGCCATAAATGCGTCCTTTGGCACCTCTACAGAGCCAAGCTTACGCATCTTCTTTTTACCCTCTTTTTGCTTTTCAAGAAGCTTCTTTTTACGGGTTATGTCGCCGCCGTAGCATTTTGCAAGAACATCCTTGCGCATAGCCTTTACAGTCTCGCGCGCAATAATTTTTCCGCCTACCGCTACCTGAACCGGAACCTCGAACAACTGTCTTGGAATATATTCTTTGAGCTTTTCTGCAATTCTTCGCGCACGAGCGTAGGAATTTGATGTGTGCACAATGAATGACAATGCGTCTACCGTATCACCCGCAAGCATAACATCAAGCTTTACAAGGTTTGATTTTTGGTAACCTGCAGTCTCATAATCATAGCTTGCATAGCCTTTTGTACGAGATTTTAAAGCATCAAAAAAGTCGTATACTATCTCGCCCATAGGCAAAACATAGTGAATATCAACACGGTCACCCATATAGGTCATACCCTTGTAGTCGCCGCGTCGTTCCTCACAAAGCTGCATTATAGTACCAACATACTCGTTTGGCGAATAGATGTGCACGTTTGCCACAGGCTCAAGTGCCTCGCTTATAACAGCAGGGTCAGGGTAGTTGGTAGGATTATCCACAAATATTCTTTCCCCGTTTGTCAGCACAAATTCGTACTGCACGCTGGGCGCTGTGGTGATTATATCAAGGTTATATTCGCGTTCAAGTCGCTCTTCTAATATTTCCATATGCAAAAGGCCTAAAAATCCGCATCGGAAACCAAAACCCAATGCTTGTGAAGTTTCGGGTTCAAAAAGCAACGAAGCATCGTTGAGTTGCAGTTTTTCAAGCGCTTCACGAAGATCAGGGTATTTTGCGCCGTCTGCAGGATAAATACCGCAGAACACAACGGGTTTTGCCGCGCGATAACCGGGCAAAGCCTCATCGGCAGAACGGTTTACCAAAGTGATAGTATCGCCAACACGAGCCTCGCTTACGGTTTTAATTGATGCGGCAAGATAACCCACCTCGCCTGCTTCGAGTGTGTCGCAGGTTTCGTAATTGGTGGCGCGCTTGCGACCAAGCTCTACGATATCAAATTCAGCCCCTGTTGCCATCATTTTTATTTTATCACCGCTCTTTACGCTACCCGATACTACACGGAAGTAAACGATAACTCCCTTATATGGGTCGTAGTACGAGTCAAATATAAGCGCTTTAAGCGGTGCAGTGCGGTCGCCCTTTGGTGCAGGAACACCCTCTACAATGGCCTCTAATACCTGCTCTACATTGATACCCGTTTTTGCCGAAATAAGCGGAGCCTCATCTGCAGGGATACCGATAATATCCTCGATCTCGGCCTTAATTCTGTCGGGTTCGGCAGAAGGCAGGTCAATTTTATTTATAACGGGCAAAATTTCAAGCCCATGGTCCACGGCTAAATACGTATTGGCAAGGGTCTGAGCCTCTATACCCTGCGATGCGTCTACTACAAGTATTGCGCCCTCACAAGCAGCAAGCGAACGTGACACTTCATAGTTAAAGTCAACGTGTCCGGGGGTATCTATTAGATTAAGTTCATATTCTTTACCGTCTTTTGCAGTATAGTAAAGCGTTACTGCGTGGGCTTTTATGGTGATGCCGCGTTCACGCTCTAAGTCCATACTGTCAAGAATCTGCTCCTCCATATCGCGTTCAGACACCGACTGGGTAAGTTCAAGCAGTCTGTCGGCAAGGGTTGACTTGCCGTGATCTATATGAGCTACTATACAAAAATTTCTGATATTTTCAAGTGGGAATGACAAGGCACACTTCTCCTTATATTTATAATTATACATAATGCATTATATCACAACGCATATCTGATTGCAAGGCAAAGTGAGCATTTACTTATTAAGATTTTTGATATATAATGTTAATGTGTTTACAAATTATTAAAACAAATGAAAAATTTTTATTTTACTTTGTAATGGGTGATTATAAATGAATAAAAAAACCATACTTATTGCCGATGATGAAGAACGCATTGTAACACTTATAAGCGATTTTTTACAAAATGCAGGATACGAAACCGAGTGTGCTTTTGACGGCGCCAAAGCGCTCGAAATCGTAAAGAGTCAAAAAATTGACCTTTGCATTGTTGATATTATGATGCCTGAACTTGATGGCTGGACACTCACCCGCAAAATACGCACTTTTTCTGATGTTCCAATAATTATGCTTTCTGCACGCGGCGAAGAGTTTGATATGCTCGAGGGTTTTGACGCAGGCATTGATGAATATGTAACCAAGCCGTTTTCGCCCGCAGTGCTTGTAAAACGGGTTGAGGCTCTGCTAAAGCTTAGCTCGACTCAAAAGAATCAAACCGAAACGCAAGAAAAAGGCATAAAAATAGACCGCCAGGCCTATACAGTAAGCGTTGACGGTCAAGCCCCTGAGCTGACACTCAAAGAATTTGAGCTGTTGTGCGCGCTTTACGATAACATCGGACGCGTTCTATCGCGCGACCAGTTGCTTACTTTAGTTTGGGGATATGATTATTACGGTGACGAACGCACAGTCGACTCGCACATTGCCCGCCTTCGCACCAAGCTCGGCGCTTTTGGCGCGGCGCACTTAAAAACGGTTTACGGAATGGGGTATAAGCTTGAACCTTAAATCTAAATTCCTGGCTCTTAAAAGCAAGCTGTGGTTTAATGTTTTTTGTCAGGTTGCGGTAATTTTTGCGGTATTTGTCCTTATTCTTACACTTTGCAATACGGCGCTGCTTTCAAAATTCTTTTTCTTGCGGCAAAAAAATTCGCTTATTTCACAAATTAACCGCATTGAAGATATCGATTTTTCTGATACACAATCTATTTCGGATACACTGACCGATATAAGCGAAAACTATAATTTTGATGTTGAAATTTACGACAACTACGGCAACATAAAATACACCACCCAAGGCGCGCAGATGATGGACTTTTTTATTGACGGGCGTCACGATTTTGGTATGATGCACGAAGACCTGATAACCGTAAAAAGTCAGAAGCTTTCGGGCGGGATAGTATACGAAGAGGCTGTTCGCCGTTTTGACAACAGCGAATTTTTGCTCTGCCGCAAGCAGATAGACAACAGCCTTTTTGCCGAAGTTAAAATTCAGAAGCAGCTTGTTATGTCATCGGCGGCTACCGCAAACGAGTTTATAACCGCAATAGCGATACTCTGTCTTTTGCTGTCACTCGTGTGGGTAATAATATTTGCACGCAGATTTTCAAAGCCCATCTCACAAATGAACGAAATCACGCGCGATATGGCAAATTTAAAATTTGACCGCGTTATTGAGGTTGACCGCAGCGACGAAATAGGCGAGCTTGCGCACTCGGTAAACGAAATGTCAGCATCATTGTCTGCTACTCTTGATGATTTGAACCGTACAAACGCAAAGCTGCGAGATGAAATCGAGCTTGAACGCGAACTCGATAAAATGCGCAAAACCTTTGTTGCAAATGTATCACACGAACTCAAAACACCTATTGCCATTATAAGTGGATATGCCGAAGGCTTAAAGCTAAATGTCAACGCAAAAAACCGCGAACAGTATTGCGAAACAATCATTGACGAAAGTGAAAGAATGAACAAGCTGGTGCTCAGTATTTTAGAACTTTCAAAATACGAATCGGGACAACTGCCCGCCAACAAAACTGCTTTTGATATAACCGGTATTACCGATATGCTTCTTGAAAGGATTTTCAGCGGCAGAAACACAACAACACAAAACAAAATACCCGACGGCACAATCGTTTTCGCCGATCAATTACAGATTGAACAAGCGCTTCGCGCCTATCTTGAAAACGCGAAAGTTCACGTAAATGACGGCGGTGTTGTCACAGTTTTCTGTGAACAAACAAGTGACAAAGTCCGAATTTGTGTTCATAACACGGGAAGTCATATAGAAAAAGAAAAAATGCCTTATATCTGGCAAAGCTTTTACCGCGGCGACGATTCGCACAAGCGCGATAATACCCGTTTTGGTTTAGGGCTTTCGATCGTTAACGCCGTTATGAAGATTCATAACAGCAACTGCGGCGTCTATAACACCGAAGACGGTGTGACGTTTTGGTTAGAGCTTGACTGCCCGACTCTCTGATTAATTACAAAAAAGAATGCCCCCACATCTTTCACCTGTGGGGGCACTTATTATTTATCAAATTTATCTCTAACCGCGTCATACGCGGAGCTTTAGTTTAATTTTAAATGTACATCGGACTCACCGTTTGTAAATTTTTATTCTCTATTTAAAATCAACCTAAGTTTTCGGACTCACGCCTTTACAAAAATATAGTTTTGGGTTAAAAACTAACTAAACCTTTGGACTCAGTCCTTTACTGTATTTTAGTTGTCGGGTTTACAGACTTACCTGTACATTGGACTCACGCCTTTCAATTTATTTTTTTGAATTTGCAGGTGGAGTTTCCCTCATAGCGTTTTACCGCTCCTTTCTTTTCTCTTCGTCTTTATTATATGCAATTATCAACAATTTGTCAACTAAAAGTTAATA
Source organism: uncultured Ruminococcus sp. (assembly GCA_964387615.1). Classification (GTDB taxonomy): domain Bacteria; phylum Bacillota; class Clostridia; order Oscillospirales; family Acutalibacteraceae; genus UBA737. Next base: position 892 of record CAYLXT010000016.1, on the reverse strand, counting down.
ACTTTTATGCATTTTGTATAAAAATCTAAATTTCTCAAACATTTTTTGGCTATTTGCACAAAAGAAAAACAATTCTATTGACTGAAAGTAAATTTTAGGTTAAAATATAAAGGTACGATGCTTATTTTGGAGGAAGATAATAATGAGCGAAAACATTAAAAACGAAGAATACAATCCCGACCTTATTACCCTTACCGACGACGAGGGAAAAGAATATAATTTTGAGGTTTTAGATGCAATCGAGACCGATACCGCAAGATATCTTGCACTTTTACCGCAGTATAACGACCCACAGGCTATGCTTGACGATTCGGGCGAACTGGTAATTGTTAAGGTCGGCGAAGAAGACGGCGAAGAATTTTTCTATGAAATCGAAGACGACGACGAATATGAAATGGTTGCCGATGCTTTTGTAGATCGACTCCAAGACCTTTTTGAAATAGACGAAGAATAAATACAAATGCTACGTTCTGCCTTGTTCGTGTATCCTGGCTTATATAACCCTACAAGATAATAAAACGGGATTTCTGCTCAGGCGGCGGGTTTGCAGACCTCCCGCGGCGGTGCCGAGTTCGGAAGAAGGGAGCGCGAAACCGCTTGGCGAAAACCCACCTGAAATTAAGTTCAGGTTATCATTAAGCCGTTACGGCAAGGCGGAACGAAAGATTTTTAAAATTTGGTAAAAAAATTCTTGACTTATTTAAAAAAAGTAATATAATAGTTATTGCTCAATTAAATATTGGGGAATTGTGTAACGGTAGCACGACAGACTCTGACTCTGTTTGTTGGGGTTCGAATCCCTATTCCCCAGCCAGAAAAAAGACCTTGTCGAGAGACCAATGTCATTAAGTTAAGAAAAATCGAACTTCACAAGATGTGAGGTTCGATTTTT
>CAYLXT010000015.1:0-26402 GCA_964387615.1 uncultured Ruminococcus sp. | reverse complement strand
TCTATATCGTTTAGCATTATACCAAACTTACGGAATATATGCAAGTGTTCTTCTTCGGTTGCATTTTTTGTTATATCGTGCAACAGTCCTGCAAGATATGCTTTTTCGGTGTCGCCGCCGTATTTTATTGCCAACCGCACCGCCTCGTCGGCTACACACAGCGAATGATAATATCGCTTTGGCGTAAGTCTGCTTTGTAAAATCTTCTTATGTTCTGCGTATTTTTCAGACATTGTAAATTCCTTTTTTAATAATATAATCGTACACCTTTTGGGGTAACAAATCCTTATCTATCTTTTTCCGCAAATTTGTTGATGAAATGTTTGTAATTTTATCAACAATCGCAATTATGTTGGCGCCACGTTCGGTCAAACGCTTATATGCAGTATCAAAATCGGGTGTATCTGCACGTTTAAACGCAATAAAAGATACAAGCGATATCAGCTCTTGCCAATTATACCAAGTATCAAGCGAGACTAACATATCTCCGCCTATAACGATAAAAAATTTATCATTTGGATATTGATGTTTTAATAATCTCACCGTATCAACTGTATAACTTTTTCCTTCGCGTTCAAATTCGATAAGGCATAACGCCGACTTATTAAAATCCTCGCAAGCAAGAGCGCACATTGCCTGACGATGAACATCATCAGCAATATAGTCACATTCTTTATGCGGAGGTATTTTGTCAGGCACGACAAGAACCTTATCTATAAAATCAAGTCTGCAAACGCTTTTAAGCATCTCGTAGTGACCGATATGAAACGGATTAAAGGTGCCGCCAAAAATCGCAATATTTGCCATTTATTTCACCAATTTTATCGTCTTGTTGTTTTTGCTCTCGCGGTAAAGAATAAAACGATAACCTATAACCTGAACAACATCTGCAGCAACGCGCTCAGCAATTGTGTCAGCCGCCACGCGAGATGTATCGGGACAGGTTTCAAGCACACGCATTTTTATAAGCTCGCGCGCTTCTAATGCCTCGTCAACCTGCTTTATAAGTTGATCGTTTATACCGCCTTTTCCAACCTGAAATATTGCTTCATAGGTATTTGCAATACCACGAAGCTGTGCTCGTTGTCTACTGTTTAACATTATTTTTCCTCGTTTATTTCAATATATTTTCTTAGTTCTTGCTTAAACAATTTGAGTGCTTTACCACGATGACTAATACTGTCTTTTTGTTCCGGTGTAAGTTCGCCCATCGGACCTAACTCACTAATAAAATACGGATCATAACCAAATCCGCCGTCACCGTGGGGTTCAAAAGCAATCTTACCTTCACATTCACCGCGAACAGTAAACTGTCTTCCGTCCGGAAAAACACACGCAATTGCCGCAACATAACGGGCGGTTCTTTCTTCCATAGGCACGCCGTCAAGCTCTTGCAATAGTTTTTGATTGTTGGATGCATCATCACCGTGTTCGCCCGAATACCGAGCCGAATATATACCCGGCGCGCCATCCAAGTAATCTACACAAATACCCGAGTCGTCCGCCACAGAAATCAGCCCCGTATTTTTAAGACCGTCTTTTGCCTTGATTATTGCGTTTTCCTCAAAAGTGGTTCCGTCTTCTATAGGTTCAGAAAAATCAGAGTCAAAATCCTTTTGACTTAAAACCTCAAAGCCCATTGGGATTAAGATTCTTTCTAATTCCGTTAATTTTTTTAGATTTTTGGTAGCGATAAAAATCTTCATATTATTCACCTAAATCAAAGATGCCGTCGGCAAATTCTTTTGCATTAAAGGGCTGCAGATCGTCAATACCCTCGCCCACACCGACAAATTTAACAGGAATACCCAGTTCGTTATGAATTGCAATAACAATACCGCCCTTTGCAGTGCCGTCAAGCTTTGTAAGAACAATACCGGTAATATCGGCAACATTTTTGAATTCACGCGCCTGATTAACAGCATTCTGACCTGTGGCAGCATCTAAAACCAAAAGTGTTTCAACAGAAGCTTCGGGTAGTTCACGCTTAATTATCCGATAAATTTTTGCAAGCTCGTCCATAAGGTTTTTCTTATTGTGAAGTCTGCCTGCGGTATCGCAAATGATAACATCGGCTCCTTTTGATTTTGCCGAGGCAATAGTATCAAATACAACCGAAGCGGGATCAGAGCCTTCAACACTTTTAACCATAGTAACATCCGCTCTGTCAGCCCATATACCAAGCTGATCTATGGCAGCCGCACGAAAAGTATCCGCCGCACCAAGCACAATCTTTTTACCGCTGTTTTTCAACATTAAAGACATCTTGCCGATCGTTGTGGTCTTGCCAACACCATTAACGCCGATTACTAATATTACTGACGGTTTTGTGTCAAGCTTTAATGTTGAGTCAGCGCCTAACATTTCGACAATGATATCGTGCATAATGCCTTTAATTTGTGTGGGATCGGTAATACCGTCGTGTTTTACACGCGCTCTTAATTGGTCGCATATTTTAACCGATGTTTCGACACCTACATCCGACATCACAAGCAATTCTTCAAGTTCTTCAAAAAAATCTTCATCAATCTTTGTAAAGCTGTTAATAATATTCGTTATTCCGTTAGAAATACTTGCTTTTGTCTTTTGAAGTCCTGCCTTAATTTTACTAAATAAACCCATTTTATGCTCCCTGATTTTCAAGTAATTTCTTTTCGAGCTCTGCTACATTTAGTTCAAGTAGCTTTGTAACACCCTTTTCCTGCATTGTTACACCGTAAAGCATATCAGCGGCTTCCATAGTACCGCGACGGTGTGTAACGCAAATGAACTGTGTGCTAAAGTCCGAGCGCTTCATATAGTCTGCAAAGCGGTCAACGTTGATATCGTCAAGCGCGGTATCAACCTCATCCAAGAAGCAGAACGGCGGTGCGTTAACCTTCATAATTGCAAAGTAAATAGAAAGTGCTACAAGCGCCTTTTCACCGCCCGAAAGACCGTTAAGACTCGGTACGTTTTTACCTGGCAAACGAGCCTCGATATCAATACCGCTTTCAAGCACGTTATCGGGATCGGTAAGACGCAGTTCAGCGCTACCGCCTCCAAACAACTCTTTAAAGGTTTTTGTAAAGTTTTCGTTGATTTTATTAAAGCCTACAACAAACATTTCCTGCATCTGCGCAGTAAGTTGATTTATAAGCTTGCGAAGTTCAGCACGAGCCTTCTCAACATCCTCAACCTGAGTATTCATAAAGTCATAACGTTCTTTAACCTCTTTGTATTCCTCTATAGCCGATACATTAACATTGCCGAGTGAACGAATTTTTGACTTTGTTTCTGCGAGCTGCTTTTTGGCTTCAGTAGGCTTTTCTATTTCAAACGCAATATTTTCTGCCTCGCTCTTGGTCAACTGGTACTCATCATAAAGCTGACGAATTACATCGTCATACTCTTTCATCATAACATCCTTGCGCTCGGTAAGACGAGCAAGCTCACCGCCGATTTTTTCGCGCTCCAAGGTGCGTTCACGTTCGCTTGAACGAAGCTCAACGCCTGATTTTTCAACCGCATTACGTTCATTCATAAGGCTTTCAATTTCCTTGTTATAATCGGAAATTTTATGCTTGATATTATCAATCTCATCTATGTGAGTGGAAATATCAGCTTTAAGCTGTGCAATTTTATAATTAACTGCGGCAATTTCAGAATCGATAACATTAGCGCGCGCAGCACGATTTGAAATTGAATTTTCAATATCTTCAGCGGATGCCAAAAGCGCTGCCGCATCCTTTTGATTTTCAATAATTTGAAGCTTAATATCGGTTATTTCATTCGTTAACGCCTCTCGGTTTTGAGAAAGACTATCTCTTCCGCCGGTCATTTGGTCAATCTCGGCCTGAATTGATGATTTTTGCGTCTCAAGCACTGCGATTTGTTTTGCTGCAGAATTTGACCGTTCTTCAAGAAGCTCGATCTTTACATCACTACCATCACGCTCCTCTTTCAAAGAAGTAATGGTCATATTTATATTGCTTAACAAGTCATCTATGCGCTTCAATTCTGCCAAAGCACGAATTTTATCCTCGTTTGCATTGGTTAAATCCGCCTTTACAGCCACAATATCCGCGCTTACTTCTGCCACGGCAGATACAGTGGAATCCAACTCTTTAAGAGTTGTTTTTTCCTTTTCGGCAAGCTTTTCAATCTCGGCCTCAAGGCGTTTAATATCAGCGGCACGGCTAAGCATACCGGCCTGTTTTACAAGAGAGCCGCCTGTAAAGCTACCGCCCGGATTGATAACCTGACCGTCAAGCGATACAACCTTAACCCTGTAATTATTTTTTTTAGCAAGAATTGTAGCAGAATCTATATCTTCAGTAACGACTGTTCCCGAAAGTAGATATTTGATAATAGTTTCGTATTTTTTGTCAACTGAAACCAAATCGGAAGCAATGCCCACAAAACCAAAAATGTCATCAAATCCATTTTCTTTGAATTCTTTGGCAGTTATTGACGATATTGGCAAAAATGTTGCTCTGCCTGCATTATTGGTTTTTAAGTAGTTTATAGCGCGCTTAGCATCAGCTTCAGTATCTACGATAACATTTTGTATTGCATTACCAAGTGCTGTTTCAATCGCTACCGTATATTTTTTATCAACAGAAATAAGCTTTGAGAGTGGTCCGTGTATGCCGCGCAAAATTCCTTTTTCAGCCTCAGTTACTACCTTTTTAACAGCGTGAGAAAATCCTTCCATACTGTTTTCAAGCTCGGTAAGAATTTGCACTCTACGACGCTTAGCTTCAATATCGAGATGAAGTTCGTTGCTCTTGTCGGTTAATTCTTTAAGTTCTGAGTTGCGGTTTTCAAGTCTTAATTCGTAGCCTTTGATTGAATTTTGTAAAGATATGATTGTATTCTCGGTTTTGTCCAATAAAAGCTTGGTTTCATCAAAGTCCTTAGTAAGAGCTTCTTTTTCGCATTCGTTTTGATTGAGCAATTCATCAACTATTTCTTTGCGAGAATTGATTTCATCAATTGATGTGTTAGAAGTGGTCATTTCTACGCGCAAATCAGAGGTTTTAACGGACAACAAATTAAGTGTTTTTATCTGTTCTTCAATTTTTCTTGAAATGCTTTCACTATCACTTAAAAGATTATTGAGATTATTTTCAAGTAGAGAAAGTTTTGCGTTTAATACGTTTATTATTTCCTCTTTTTCTGATGCAGCATTACGTTTACTCTCAATTTCCTGTTTAGCATTACTGTCCGACTCAAGCAAAGCGACCTTTTCTGTATTAAGTCGTTCAATTGTTTCATTATTATGCAAAATATCGTTGTTTAAAACCGATATTTCACCCTCAAATTTAACCGTTTCCTCATTTGAAGAAGAAATCCTTTGGCGTATGTTTTCAATTTGCGATGTAATAAAGGTGAAATGAGCTGTGTTTTGCTCTGACTTTTGGTCAAACTCGTTAAGCGCCTCTTCAATCTCTTTATATTGCATCTGTGCTGTAGCTATCTTACTTTCTTGAGCGCGCAACGCATCCTTTGAATTATTAAGAGTATAAAGCCATAGACCAATTTCAAGTTGCTTTTTATCTTCGGAAAGTTCAAGAAACTTTTCAGCTTTTTTACTTTGCTCCTCCAAGGGTCCAACGCGTGCTTCAAGCTCGTCCAATATGTCTTTAAGACGCAACAAATTATCCTCAGCAGCGGTAAGCTTGCGCTCTGCCTCGGTTTTACGATAACGGTATTTTGATATACCCGATGCTTCTTCAAAAATATCACGGCGTTCGTCAGACTTGGTGCTGATAATATTGTCAATCTTACCTTGTCCAATCATTGAATAACCGTCACGACCGAGACCGGTATCCATAAACAACTCATGAACATCTTTAAGACGAACGGATACATTATTGATAAGATATTCACTTTCGTGAGAACGGTAAAATCTACGTGTTATTGATACAAAATCATTATCAAAATTAAGCGATCTATCGGCATTATCAATATTTAAGGTTACCTCACAAAATCCGTGTGGACGTCGTGAGTCAGTGCCGCCGAATATAACGTCCTCCATTGACTGACCACGAAGGCTTTTGGTTGATTGTTCGCCCAAAACCCAACGCACAGCGTCGGAAATATTACTCTTACCGCTACCGTTTGGACCTACAACCGCAGTGATACCGCGACCGAATTTTAAAACGGTTTTATCGGCAAAAGACTTAAAACCTTGGATTTGTATTGAACTTAAAAGCATTTTTATCTCCTTTCGACCCTGATTTCGTATTCGCCAAGCGAGTTGTCTGATTTTACCATGCAATCAAAGCCGAGTTTTTTTAAAGTAGTAATATTTTCTTTGTGTTGTCCAATCATTTTTGAAACAGATAACGGATTAACAAATAGGATATAATCGCCCGCTTCTTTAAGGGCAATTTTGGCATTTTTGAGAAAAATTTTAGAATAACAAATTTCGCTGAAAGCAGGATGCCAAGGCCCTGCGACATAACAGTCTTTTTCAATAGAATGAAGTCCTAAGCGAATCACCTTAATGTTTGCATTATTAAACATCAGCAATAATTCTGAACATAAATTTGCTGCTGCCTCTAATGTTTGGGGTTCGTATTTATTTTCGCTGTAAAGAGCAGCTAAATAGGTGTTTTTTAACACTATCGTTGGATAAATTCTAACCGTATCAGGACACAAGTCTATAATTTGTTTTGCTGTAGATATAGCAAATTCATCACAGTCATTATAAAGACCCGTCATCATTTGAAGTCCTAAAGAAAAACCGTATTTCTTTATTAAATGCGAAGCATTAATAACATCCTCCAAAGTATGACCGCGATTATTACTTAATAAAACATTATCATTAAGACTTTGAGCGCCGAGTTCAATGGAGGTGACACCGTATTGCTTTAATAGTGATAAGATTTCCTCATTAATTGCATCCGGTCTTGTAGAAATTCGGATACCGCAAACAACGCCGTCCTTTACAAACTCATATGCTGTTTTTAACAAATCAATCATATAATTACGGTTAATTGCCGTAAAACTACCGCCAAAAAAGGCTATTTCGGTGTTTTTTGGATTGTAACCGTTTGAATTAATCGCAATATTAACCGCTTCAATAATATCACTTAAAAGCGGCGCAGAGGTTTGCCCTGTAATGTAACGCTGATTACAAAAGCTGCACATATTTGGACAACCGATATGCGGAACAAATATTGAAATATTTGAATGCTTTTCGGTCATACAGACTCACCCATAAGCTTTAAAGCCTGTTTAGCCGCCATTTGTTCTGCTTGCTTTTTGCTTTTTCCACTGCCCTGTCCTATAACATTTGAATTCAACTTTACCGCAACCGTAAACTGTTTATTATGGTCCGGACCTGACTCCTCAACAAGAATATACGTAACACTTTCTTCGGGATTTCTTTGAATAATCTCCTGAAGTGTTGTTTTATAATCCTTAAAGGCATCTTCATCGTTATGATGCTTTAAATCACGCAAAACGGTGTTTATAATATGCGTTTGGGCAGCCGACATTCCACCGTCAAGATAAATAGCGGCAAGAACCGCCTCAAAGGCATCGGCTAGTATTGAATCGCGTTCCCTGCCACCGTTTTTATCCTCGCCTTTACCGAGCTTTAAATAATCACCAATGCCAAGCTCACGCGAAAAGGCGCACAAGGATTTCTCACAAACAAGCGAAGCTCGCAACCTTGTCAGCTCACCTTCAGGCATATTAGGATATCTATGATAAATGTGCTCGGCAACTATTATAGATAGCACTGAATCACCTAAAAACTCAAGACGCTCGTTTGAATGAGTGTTACCGCGAACTTCGTTTGCGTATGACGAATGAACAATCGCATTTTTTAAAAGCTCTATGTTATTAAATTTGTAGTTTAATTTTGTCTCTAACGACTCCATTTAAATTACTCCGATTTAATTATATTTTCTGTAATGGTATTAATAACATTTTTTTCCGTAAAGATTATTGCCTGATGAATAGCATTTTTTATCGCTTTTGCATCTGAACTGCCGTGCGCCTTAATAACAGGTTTGCTTACACCTAAAAGCGGAGCGCCGCCCACTTCGGAACTATCCATCATCGATTTAAGCGCATATAAATCTTTCTTTAAAATAAGCGCTGCAATCTTATTCAAAACGTTTTTGTAAAGTGCACTCTTAACCATTTTAAAGAGTGTAATAGAAGTACCCTCTATAAGCTTCAAGGCAATATTACCTGTATATCCATCTGCAATAACCGCATCACAAACGCCTTTCGGCATCTCACGTGATTCAACATTACCGATAAAATTGATTGGCGCTTCTTTAAGCAGTTTATACGCTTCAACGCGAAGCTCGTCGCCCTTTGTATCTTCAACACCAATGTTAAGCAGACCGATTTTTGGTTTTTCAATACCTTCAACCTTTTCAAGATAAACACTTGCCATAATACCAAACTGTGCAAGCATTTCTGGTCTGCATTCGGCATTTGCACCCATATCCATAAGCATATAATGACCGTCGGGTGAAGGAATAAGACCGCCAAGAGCAGGGCGCTTAATACCCTTTATTCGCTTTACAATAAGAGTGCCACCTACAACAATAGCACCTGTAGAACCCGCCGAAACAAAAGCGTCAGCTCTGCCCTCACAAAGCTCTTTGAACGCAAGTGCCATAGAAGAATTTGAATGTGATTTTAATATTGTGGTCGGGTCATCGTGCATTGAAATTACATCATCAGTATTCACAATAACTAAATCACCAAAAAACTTAAGATTGTTTTCGCTAACAATTCTTTCGATTGTTTCCTCATTACCGGTAAGCGTAATTTCGGTTTCAAACTGTATAGATGCATCCGCTGCACCCTTTACAATTTCAAGCGGAGCATTATCGCCACCAAAAGCATCAACAACTATTCTCATATTTTTTCACTCCCAATAGTTTTAAAATATTCTATAGATCTATTTGCCAGTGCCGCATACCTTTCCTTTTTGTCACGTATATGATTTTCAAGCGGCGGTAATATACCAAAATTTGCACCCATTGGCTGAAAGTTTTGCACACTTTCGTCAGTTATGTAATTTATCAAGGCACCAATCATTGTATATTCAGGTAAAACAAACGGCTTTTTGTTTTGTAATTTGTTTACTGCATTAATTGCCGCAAAGATACCTGATGCCGCAGACTCCATATATCCTTCAACACCAGAAAGCTGACCGGCAAAAAAGATATTATCAGCCTTTTTAAGCGAAAGATCTTTATTTAAAATCTTCGGCGAATTAATGAACGAGTTTCTATGCATTACACCATATCGCATAAATTCAGCATCTTTCAGTGCGGGTATCATCGAAAATACCCTTTTTTGTTCATAAAATTTCAGATTTGTCTGAAAGCCTACCAAATTGTACAATGTCCCCTCGCGATTTTCTTTTCTGAGTTGTACAACAGCCCAAGGACGATGCCCGGTTTTGGGATCTCGTAAACCGACCGGTTTCAAAGGACCGAACCTTATTGAATCAGTACCGCGTCGGGCCAACACCTCAATAGGCATACATCCCTCATACACCCTAAGATTTTTGTCAAATTCGTGAAGCGGAGCACCCTCGGCATTAACAAGTTCTGAGTGAAAGGCCTCATACTCCTCTTTGTTCATAGGGCAATTGATATAATCACCCTCACCAGTATCATCACGGTCATAACGTGATGCAATAAAGGCTGAAGAAAAATCAACACTTTCGACGGTTACAATTGGAGCTGCTGCATCATAAAAGCTTAGATTGCCCTCACCCGTAAAATTTTCAATTTCCTTTGCAAGTATTCCATCAGTTAGCGGACCTGTTGCGACTATACAAATGCTATCAATTGGTAACTTATCGGCAACACCATTTATGATATTGATATTTTTACACGCTTTAATCTTCTTCGTAATATATTCAGAAAATTGATTTCGTTCAACTGCTAATGCGCCACCTGCCGGCACCTTAGAATTATCGGCTGCTTCAAGAGAAACAGAACCGAGCAATCTCATTTCATGCTTTAAAAGTCCTGCTGCCGAATCAAGTCTGCTTGCTTTTAAAGAATTGGAACAAACCAATTCTGCAAAATTATCGGTTTTATGCGCAGGACTTTTTTTTATCGGTTTCATTTCTATCAAATCAACCTGCACCCCAAGTCGAGCCGCGGTATATGCCGCTTCGCAACCCGCGAGCCCTGCGCCGATTACGGTAATTTTATTCATATTATTTTTCCTTTTTGCTCTTTGTGATTGTCGTTCTTGAAGGACAATCGGAATTCATACAGTATTTTCTGTTGCGAACACCTAAGATAATATATCCATTACATTCAGGACAAATCTCACCTGTAGGCACACCCGGAGATGCAAAATCACATTTAGGATAATTTGAACATCCGTAGAACTTTTTGCCCTTTTTAGATGTTTTTTTAAGCAACTTGCTACCGCATTTAGGACAAGGTTGTTTTACCTCATCCTCTGGCATAGGCTTGGTATTTTTACATTCAGGATAGCCTGGACACGCTAAAAATTTACCAAACCGGCTGCTCTTTTCAACCATTTTTCTACCACATTTTTCGCAAACAACATCGCTTTCAACATCCGGAACCTTAACGCGTTTGCCATCAAGTGACTGTTCAGCCTTTTTGAGATGGGACTCAAAATCACTATAAAAATCAGCGATAGTGCCCACCCACTCAAGTTCACCCGCACCGATTTTATCAAGCTTTCTTTCAAGACCAGCGGTAAATTTTGCTTCAAAAATGCGATCAAAATATTGATTTAACAAATCGCAAACCGCAAACCCCAATTGAGTAGGCTTGAAGGTTTTCTTGTCTTTTTCAACATAACTTCTGTTAGAAATAACAGCAATTATTGAAGCAAATGTAGAAGGTCTGCCAATACCGTTCTCCTCAAGCGTTTTGGTAAGAGTTGGCTCGGTATAACGTGGAGGCGGCTGAGTAAAATGTTGATTAGGAGTAAGAGCTTTAATTTTTAAAACATCTCCAACATTCATTTCCGGCAACTGACAACCATCGACAACATTATCATCTCTGCCTTCTTCATAGAGCTCGGTAAAGCCCTTAAAATCAACAGAATAACCATTTGCTTTAAATAAATAATCATTAGCTGTAATGTCGACGGCAACTGTTTTTTGAACGCAAGCAGCCATAAGCGACGCGATAAAGCGTTCCCAAATGAGTTTGTAAAGATTATATTGTTCAGCCGAAAGTGCCGATTTAATATCTTCGGGAATTAAAAATATATTTGTAGGACGAATTGCTTCATGGGCATCCTGTGCACCGTCTTTTGCTTTAAAGTAACGCGGTTTTGTCGGTAAATACTTTTTGCCATATTTTTCGTTAATATATTTATTCGCCGCAGCTCGTGCCTCTTCGGAAATACGAAGCGAGTCGGTACGCATATATGTTATAAGACCTGTAGCTCCATGACCGGGGATATCAATACCTTCATAAAGCTGCTGGGCAATACGCATGGTGCGCTGACCTGTATAATTTAACTTTCTTGATGCTTCTTGCTGTAATGTTGATGTAATAAACGGAGGAGCAGGCTGACGATTACGGGTTCCTCGCTTTATATTGCTTACTGTATATACGGCACCATCAAGCTCGTTAATAATTTTTTGAGCAGCTTTTTCATTAGAAATTGTATCAAGTTTGTTGCCATCAGCAGTACCAAAAAGTTTTGCTTCAAAGCTTTTTCTTTCCACCTTCAATTTTGCGTCAATAGTCCAATATTCTTCGCTGTTAAAAGCCTCAATTTCGCGTTCGCGCTCAACAATAAGTCTTAGCACTGCTGTTTGCACACGACCGGCCGAAAGCCCACCTTTTATCTTACGCCAAAGAAATGGACTTAGTTTATAACCAACGATTCTGTCAAGAATACGTCTGGCCTGCTGTGCATCAACCAGATTAAGATTGATTTTATGAGGATTGCTTATACCCGCATTTACACCGGTTTGTGTAATCTCATTAAAAGAAATACGGTTTTCCTCATTTAAATCAAGACCCAGTATATGCGCCAAATGCCAAGATATAGCCTCACCCTCACGGTCCGGGTCGGTCGCAAGCAAAACCTGTTCGCTATTTGCGGCAACTTCCTTTAACTGTTTAATAACATCCTTTTTATCGGGCATATTTATATATTGCGGTTTAAAATCATTATCTATGTCAACACCAAGCTTTGATTTTGGTAAATCGCGCACATGACCTACAGATGCCATAACATTATAGCCACTGCCAAGATACTTTTTAACGCTCTTAATTTTACTTGGCGACTCAACAATAACAAGTTTTGACATTAATATACTCCTTTAGTGATTAGTTACTTCGTATATTCCACCGGGTAACGCCTTAATTAAACCTTCGATCTCGAGGTCTGTAAGTGCAGAAATTAATTGATTGTCACTTAAATTCAAATCAAATAATTCATCGGCGGTAAATTTTTGATTATTCAAACTATTATACACCATTTTGGCTTCATTTGAAAGACCCAACCGTAAATTTTTTTGAATTTTTTTTAAAGATGGTGCAAAATCTTTGGCAAATGCTTTTTCAATATCAATCTGATCCGGATATTTAGCAATATATTGATTAAATATATCTGTAGCATTTAAAAGCGGAATAGCACCGTCGCGCAGCAACGCATTGGAACCCTTATAATTATCCAATGTAGGATTTCCCGGTATTACAAAAACATCTCTTCCCTGTTCGTTTGCAAGACGTGCCGTTATAAGAGAACCACTTTTAAGCGATGCCTCAATCACTACAGTACCAACTGACAAAGCAGAGATTATTCGATTTCTTACGGGAAAACTATATTTTGTAGCCGGTGCATAAGGAGGATGTTCACTTATCAGACATCCGTTTTTACATATTTCTTCACGTAAAGAACGATTTTCGGGTAGATAGTCGTAACAAATACCACAGCCTAACACAGCGAGTGTTATATTTTTAGCAGATAACGCACCTTTATGCGCACAGGTATCTGCACCAAGCGCCGCACCGCTTACAACTACCATACCCGCTTTTGCCAACCGTTTTGCAAGAGAAAACGAGGCTTTTTTCCCAAACTCAGAAATTTTACGCGGACCAACAATAGAAATTAGCGGCAAATTATCCACATCAACAAATTCGCCTTTAATATATAATACAATCGGACAATCAACTATATTACGCAATCTTTCAGGATAATCGGTGTCACAAATAGTAATTATACTAATATTGTTTTTGACACAATCGTCAATTATCCTGTAAACTTTCGTAATATCATAATTTAATATTTTATTTACATCTTTACTTTCAATAATATCGTTTATGTTTGATTTATCAAGTGGTCGGTCAAGCAGATTCGCATTACGTAGTAAATTAAAAATCTTTACAGCTTTAACGCTGCCAACACCAAAGCATTGTTGAATTGTTATAAGATTTACAAGAGTCAAATTTTCTTTTGAAAGGTGCATTTTATTCTTCCTTTACCATTTCCCACATTGCAATAGCAGCGGCGGCGGCGGCATTTAAAGATTCTGCCTTACCATGCATTTTTATAGTGATACAATGCCGGGCAGCTTTCTTTGTTTCGGCAGTTAGACCATTCGCTTCATTGCCGATAAATAAAACATCTCCATCAGCAAATTTAATATTGCCTATATTATCAGCATTACGATCTACAACACACGCAAAAGAACGCAAACAATTTTTATGTGCAAAATTTGCAATGTTATCAACAATGTATAGCGGAAGGCGAAGCAATGTACCCATAGAACTACGAAGTGATTTTGGTGAATAAGGATCACAACTGTCAGCTGAAATGATAATACCATTTACTCCCAATGCCTCGGCAGTACGTGCAATTGCCCCCAAATTAGATGGATCTGCAAGATTTTCAAGCGCAATATATCTGCCTTTTTTAGAAATTTTTTCATTTATACTTGGTATTTTTGCAACCGCAATAACACCTTGTGGTGAATTAGTGTCGCTGATTTTTTTAAACAAATCTTCACGTAAAATAAAGCAATTATCACTTACCGTTGCAAATAGATTAATATTTTCACTATATTTTTCAAAGGCAGACCTTGTTACAATCAGTTTATCAAATCTGATATTATTTTGGTAAGCATCATCACAGATGCGCAACCCCTCAAGCACGAAAAGATTGTTAACCTTTCTCTGCTTGGAAGAGGTTTGTAAAAGACTAACAGACTTGATAAGCGGATTGTCTTTTGATGAAATTTCTATAAATTCAGGCATATTTTTCTCCTAAAATAAAAGCAAAATTCGCCCGAGAAACATCAGTATCTCGGGCGAGGTAAAATTATTTTTCTAATGCTTTTTGAGCAGTTTTTACAAGATTTGCAAAACCAGCAGCATCGTTAACTGCGATATCAGCAAGCATTTTACGGTTAATCTGAACACCAGCTTTATTAAGACCATTCATAAATGTTGAGTAGTTCATACCGTTTGCCTTTGCGGCAGCAGAAATACGGGTAATCCAAAGACGACGGAAATCACGCTTCTTAAGTCTACGACCAATATAAGCATAGTTACCTGATTTCATAACAGCTTCTTTAGCAGTTTTAAAGAGCTTGGATTTAGCACCAAAATAACCTTTGGCAAGTTTTAATGTCTTTTTTCTTCTTTTGCGTGTTGCTAACGCACCTTTTACACGTGCCATTTCAAGTTTCCTCCAATTTCAAATTTCAATTACTTATAAGGAATAAGCTTCTTAACTGTTGCAACATTTGTTACATCAGCGCATACGACTTTACGCAGATTTCTCTTACGCTTTGTAGTCTTCTTGTTAAGGATGTGAGACTTGAAAGCATGAGCGCGTTTCACCTTGCCGTTTTTAGTGAGCTTAAAGCGCTTTTTAGCGCCGCTGTGAGTTTTGATCTTAGGCATAATTTTATCCTCCTATAATTTTTTACTTACCGTTTTTGGGAGCTAAGAACATAAACATATTTCTGCCTTCCAACTTAGCCGCCTTTTCAACAGTGCCATACTCATCGCATTTTTTAGCAATCTTTTCCATTAAAGCCAGACCGTTTTCAGAGTGGCCCATTTCGCGACCTCTGAAACGGATAGCAACCTTTACCTTATTTCCTTCTTTCAAAAAACGAATAGCATGATTGCATTTGGTATCAAGATCGTGGTCATCAATTCCAAGACCGATAATACGAATCTCTTTAATTTCAATTATCTTCTGATTCTTTTTTGCTTCCTTTTCACGCTTCATTTGCTCAAAGCGATACTTACCGTAATCAATTATTTTGCAAACGGGCGGTTGAGCATCGGGAGATACACATACAAGATCAAGATCCTTTGCATATGCAGCATCCAGTGCTTTTGCAATTGGTAAAATACCAAGCTGAGAACCGTCGGAGTCGATAACACGAACTTCCTTAAATTTAATGTCTGTGTTGATAGCTAATTCTTTAATAGCGATTGTAAAGCACCTCCGTTAAAAATAAACAAAGACGTGAGCACAATATACCCACGTCAAAATAAAACAAAATCAAAAATCTTATCTTATTAACCCGACGATAACACACATCAAGGTGAGAAACATAGGTATGCCCTTCTTCATTGTCTTGAACATTATAACACACAATTTTAATTTGTCAAGTTTTTTTTACTCAATTGTCAATTCTTTTATAGAACGCAATTGATAATTAACATGTTTTAAAAGTTCTGGCTTGCGGAGCGCTACTGCAGCACCGCGTACTACACTGTGGGTAGGATCTTCAAGCATATGAACCGCAGTATCAGTATATTCAGATATCAGCTTATCCATACCGTGAATCAAAGAACCGCCGCCAGTAAGATACAGGCCGTCATTATTAATGTCCGCTACAAGCTCGGGATCGGTTTTTAAAAGAACAGTGCGTATACAGTTGCAGATCGCATCGGCAATTTCTTTTATCGCTTCATAAATTTCGGTAGAGGTAATTTCAAAGCTTTCAGGCAAACCGGTAAAAACATTCCTCCCCTTTGCAACCATAGCAATTTCAACAGGGCGCGGCACAACTGTACCAATTTGTTTTTTTATTAATTCTGCCATTAAATTACCGATTTCGATGTTATATTCTTTACGTATATAACGCATTATATGCTCATCAAAATCAAAGGACGCTGTTTTAAAAGATTCACAAGTAGCAATGCCGCCCATAGAGATTACCGCAATATCGGTAGTACCGGCCCCAATATCAACCACCATATAACCGTGAGGCTTTGAGAAATCGAGCCCCAAACCGAATGCTACCGCCAACGGACTCTCAATAACAGAAACATTTCTGCCGCCTGCAGCCTCGACAACATTAGAGAGCGAATGATGTTGAAGTTCGGTAAGTCCTACAGGTAACGTTGCCATAATTTTAGGTCTTACAATTTTGTTACCAAAAGCTTTGTTCATATATTCTTTTAGCATTGCTTCTGCAATGTCGTATTCGGCAATAATACCGTGCTTAATTGGAAAAACACATTCAAACGAATCCGGTGTTCTTCCAAGCGTTTGTTTGGCTTTTTCACCAAAAAAAAATGGTTCATAGCTTTCGCTGTCAACAGTAACTATACTCGGCATTTCAAGAACAACTTTAGAACTTGAAAAAATAACCGTTTTTGAAGAACCAATGTCAATGCCAATTTCAATTGCCATAAAAATAACCACCTTACTGCGTTCATATTTTACAAAAATGCAAATCTGCTTAAATGTTTTATAAAATTAATTTTCATTTTCAATTACAGTAACAAGAGCGCAAGCGCAATATACATTTTCGGCTCCTGCAAACAGTAAAATTTTTGCGCATTCATCCAACGTTGCGCCTGTTGTTTTAATATCATCGATTAACAATACATTCATACCATCAATACGTCGGGTTGTTTTGTATTTGTTATTAACATTACTCAATCTTTCTTTAATGGTTGATTTATGCTGACTTTTGCTTTTTTTAACACATATAAGTAAGTTCTTTAAAAAAGGAACATCAAGTTTTTGCGAAATTTTTTCGGTAATATAACCACTATGATCATATGAATGCTTCTTATGCTGCGGAACCGTACATATTATATCGAATTTTACATCGTTGTAGCATTTATTAACAGCGTTACACATTTCTTCGGCAAAAAAATAAGAATAACACTCTTTTTTTGCAAATTTATATGAGTAATACGCCTTTCGTGCCAGTCCACAATTTTTAAACACACCAACAAGCGACCTAAATCTATAAATGCTGTATTTGCATTCACAATCGCACTTTTCCAATCCACAATTTAAGCAAATATCGTCAAGGTTTAACCTTTCGATATTATTATTACAATTTTCACAAAGATGAATGCCTTCGGTAATAATTTCACCGCAGCAAATACATTTATTTGGATAAATTGCAAAAATAAAGTTTTTAATTAATTGATTATCTTTTTTCATTTTCTATCAAAAATTCTTTTAAAAGTGTGTATCGTAATGTTTTACGGTCGTTAGCTGCCATTTTCTCATATACTGCTTCAGAACCTACAACAATAAGAAGTTTTTTTGCTCTGGTTACAGCCGTATAAAGAAGATTTCGATAAAGCAATTGTGAAGGGGTATCGAGTAAAGGCAGAATAACACAATCAAATTCACTGCCTTGACTTTTGTGAACCGTAACTGCATAGGCCAACTCCAATTCACCGATGTTTTCAACAAAATATGTGGCTGTACGGTCATCAAATCTAACCTTAACAAGACCACCCTTAATATCAATCAAGGATATATAGCCAACATCGCCGTTAAACACGCCGTATCCAATGTCACCGTTATCGCGTTGCCATTGCAAATCATAATTGTTTTTGATTTGCATAACCTTATCGCCCGTTCTGAAATATATACCCTTATAAGCAAGCTGAGGTTGGTTATCCTTTTTAGGATTAAGCGTAGCTTGCAATAAATTATTCATATTTACAGTACCGGTTTGCACTTTTCGTGATGGACAAAGCACCTGAATATCAGTGAGCGGGTTAAATCCATACGCATCAGGCAGGCGAGTTTCACAAAGTTCCAAAACAGTATTGCAAACATCAACTGCCAATTCACGATGCATTAAAAAAAAGTCGTTAGATTTATTTGAAAGATCAGAAGGCGCACCGTTTATAATTGCGTGTGCATTAGTAATAATAGTGCTTTTCATAGCTTGTCTGAACACCTTTTTCAGTGCAACAGATGAATATAATTCTGACGATAAAATATCATTTAGAACATTTCCTGCAGAAACGCTTGGTAACTGATCGGTATCGCCTACTAAAATAATTCTTGTTGAAATTTTAAGTGCGTGAAGCAAGCTTTCAAAAAGCAATGAGTCGAGCATAGATGCCTCGTCAATAATGATAACATCACACTCTAATGGATTTTTTTCGTTGCGTGAAAAACTTTGTCTGTTGTCGCTCGTCCATTCAACTTCAAGTAAACGATGAAGAGTTTTAGCTTCTCTGCCGGTAAGTTCGGTCATTCGTTTTGCAGCTCTACCCGTGGGAGCTGCAAGTTGAATATTGACATCTCTTTGTTCAAATAATTCTATTATTGCATTAAGCGTGGTGGTCTTTCCCGTACCGGGACCACCCGTTAAAACAAAAACACTGTTAGAAAATGACAGTCTAATAGATTTTCGTTGTAATTCATCAAACTTAATACCAAGCTTGTTTTCTACATAATCAATCTCAAGCTCATCAACAATATTAAAAGAATTATTATAATTTTTTGCAGCAAAAAGTCGTGCCGCAATATATTCTTCGGCATTATAATACTCCTGCAGCATAAGAAAATCCATATCTTTTATAGTTTTGCTTCTGATAAGAAAATTTTCAATCATTTTATCGCAAATGTATTCAATGCGTTGTTCATCACTTTCAAGTAAAGAAACAGCCACAGGCACTAACTTTTTTCTTGGCAGGCAAGTGTGTCCATTTAATAAATTTTTACGCAAAATATATTCAACACCTGCTACAAGCCTCATTTCATTGTCAGCAAGAACACCTAAATCAAAAGCAATACTTTCTACCTTTTCAAATGACAAATCAATGCCATCGGAACATAAAACATATGGGTTTTGCTTTATTTTTTCAAGTGAATCTACACCAAGTTTTTGATAAATATTGATACATTTTTCCATTGAAATTTGATAAGGATTAAGCATTAACATTAAATCTTTGATACCAAATTGTTTTTTAAATTCTTCAGAAATACATTTTGCTTTTTCTAATGAAATCCCTTTAATAACCGCCAAGTCCTCGGGTGAGTTTTGAATTACATTCAAAGAATCCGAACCAAATTTTTCAACAATTCGTTCCGCAGTTGCAGGACCAACCCCTTTAATAATTCCCGAAGATAAATAACGCAAAACTGCCGCCACAGTTTTGGGTGCCAACGTTTCATAATAATCAGCTAAAAATTGCTCGCCGTAAACAGCATGAACAATATATTTTCCTGTAATTTTTATATTATCTCCAATTGCAATAAAAGGCATTGTGCCAACAACTGTTATATGCTCTCTGCCGACCCTTACCGTGCAAACCGTATAACCATTTTGTTGATTCTTGTATGTTATTTTTTCAACTGCTCCACTAATTTCTTTTATTTCGCCTGTATTAGCGATTCCCATTAAATTAACTCCTATAAACTGCTTGATTGTGATATTGTATCTGCAGTACACAAATTTATATTTTTACCTTTAATAAAATTGTCGCAATCTAAAATCTCGTCATATTCAATGTTATCCGTTAAAGCAATCACACCGATAGCAAAATCATCACCATACCATCTGATTTTTTGCCAAATGAAATTTAATTGTTTTACTGCAAAACCTTTTTTCAAAACAATCAGGGAATAGCTTTGTACACGAATTTGAGGAGAATAAAAAAACATTCTTAATATGTAAATGAATTCGCAAATACCAATAATTGCAAAAACAAATAATAAAAAAAGTAAAAACGATTTAACCACAAATACCACCTCATCACATTATATGCAACTAAGGCGGTATCTGATAAAGGTAATATTAATATAAGGTAACCGATGTGCTGTATGTGCCAATCTGCCAAATATCATCATAAACATCAGATTTAACTACAGCTTCAACGGTGTAGTCACCGGCTGTTTTATCGGTTAAATCAACAACAGCAAACAAATCACTTGCCGTTATATTTTTTATAACACTTGCGGGACCACACAATTTGATACGGATGCTCTTATCGGTTTTCGCCTTAAGGTCCTCGCTTAAGCCTAAACATCTTATGTTTTTAATTTCTAAGGTTGTTTCTGCATATGTTGAAACATCAATATCGACAACAAAGTATTCATCAACACTATCTAATATCTTAATGCCGTCAGGTAAACTTGGAGAAACCTCAAAACTGCTGTCTGTTGTAGAAACCGTTCTGAAATCAATTGGCGATAAAGAGATGCTGTCGAGCTTATCGATGATTTCGGGAGTTCCAATAACAGTTACTTTGCTTAGACTTAGTGAATGTTTCACATTTTCATCAGTCATTCCGGACGGTAGATTGGTAAAGGTGGCCTTACAACTTACAGTCTTCTTTTTAGAAATCGGTTGCGTAACCTTTACATTGGTAAAAGACAATGTCAAATATGAGTTGGTAATGATGTTTTGGTTTGCATCATAAACCGTACCGTCAGCAGTGTATCTATATAAAATTTTGTCATTACTATCGTATAACACGACATCCGAATTAAATGTCTGCGACGTATCAAGCGTGTCATTTATCTCGGCATAAGTGCCAACAGTTGCAATTTTTTCAATAGTAGAACGAGGTCCCTTAATGGTAACCGTGTTTTGCTGTGAATCAGATATGATAGGCGTTTCAGCCACAAGACCGTCCGAAGCGCTTACGCCGATTAGTTTTGGCACGATTGTAAATTCTTTGGTATCAATAAAATCTACCGTAACATCAATACTTGATGGCGATACCGACGTTATGGTAAAGCCAGACTTGTTGGCGGTAGTGGTAGCGGCAACCTCAAGATTAAATGTACCGGCAGAGTTAATACCGATTGTAGAAGCAGAAAGTGAAAAATCTTCAGCTTTCATCGAGCTGACGATATAATTAGGACCACTTATGGTAATCGAAAATCTTTGCGACGCAACATCAGAAATTATACCAAGACCCAAATCAGCGGCTGCGGTACCTTCAAGCGTAACGGTCGCTCCGATATCCGAAAATGTTTGCTGTCGAACAGGATTTTCGGTCATAGAAATTCCAAGCCAAAGTGCAAAAGCCAATATCACAGAAAGGACTACCGTAAACTTTTTATTAAAAAGCAATGTGCCAAGCCTATATTTTTGAGGAATGCTTATTTTCATTATTCTCTTCCTCCTTTACAACTGCTTCTTCATTCGTACCGTTTTTTTTAGAAAAAATCTTTTTGAAAACGCGTTTAAATGCTGATTCATTATCCTGATCGTTTTTAGTAATAAGTTTTTCGGCAATAATTTCAAAAGCAGATTCTACCGTATGATTTCTTGTGATCTGTCCGTTAAACGCTATCGAAATTGTACCCGTTTCTTCAGAAACGATAAGAACAATAGCATCAGAGTTCTCGGTCATACCGATGGCAGCACGGTGTCGTGTGCCAAGTTGTGAAGAAAAGTCTGTGCTTTGTGTAAGCGGTAAAATACACGAAGCGGCATATATCCTGCCGTCGCGAACAATAACCGCACCGTCGTGAAGCGGTGATTTCGGGAAAAAGATATTATTAAGCAACGATTCACTAACCTCGGCATCGATAACAGTGCCAGAGTGTATGATCTCCCCAAGTTGAGTTTTTCTTTCAAAAACTATCAAGGCGCCTGTTTTAGTCTTTTGCATTTGACCTGCGGCCTTGCAAATTTTATGCACTGAATCGGAAATTGCTTTGGCGTTATCACCGCCCGATTGCAGATTACCAATCTTTGTTTGTCCGACACGCTCAAGCATGCGACGCAATTCGGGTTGAAAAACAATAACAACCACAACGATTGCCGAACCAAAAACAGCAGATAACAACCAACGTAAAACAGCAAGATTAAAAGCAATTGCAAAAACGTATAGCACCAATAAAAAAACAATACCTTTTACAAGTTGACCTGCTCTTGTCTCACGCAAAAACTCAATTGCCTTATACACAATAAATGCAATGATCAGAATATCAATTATATCAAATATTCTCAAGTTTGATATTGTATAAACAAACTGATTCCAAACAGTATACACCGTATCTAAAACAGCACTCAAAATATCAGTCCTTTACTAATTACATAAATTTCCTTATATATTTTAACATAAGATTTCTATTCAATCAATAGCGATTTTAATATTTTTTTAAATTTTTTAGTCGATTTATTAACAAATCCACCTCGTTTACAGTATTAAATACCGACGGTGAAAACCTTACGGTACCTTGCTTTAATGTTCCGATCTTTTTATGAGCGGATGGCGCGCAGTGTAATCCCGCCCGCAAAGCAAAACCGCTCTTGTTCAAAAGTTCTGCAACATTTTCCGATTCCAATCCATAAATATTAAACGAGAGCACAGGAGCATAACCCGACACATTTGGGTCAGTATAAAAAATTACATCACTGTTTTGCAAACCGTTATACAGTCGTTTTACAAGTTTATTTTCGTATTTTAAAAGACAATCGGAGTGCTTATTGACAAAATCTATTCCCGCGATAACAGAAGCAATTGCCGGCAAATTAACAGTACCGCTTTCAAGCATTTCCGGCAACGTGTCCGGTTGAATATATTCTATTGAATTTGTTCCTGTTCCACCTTCAATTATTGTTTTTTTTACGGGACCGCGTGCCATTAAAATACCAAGACCCATTGGACAATAAAGGCCTTTATGTGCAGCAATACACAAGTAGTCAATATTCATTTCCTCCATATTAATCGGTATTACTCCCGCTCCCTGAGCTCCATCCACACCGAATAAAATACCCTTTTCCTTACATAAATCACCAATTTTTTTAATGGGTAAAACCTTACCTAAAACATTTGAAGCAGCAGTGCAAAATATCATTTTTGTATTAGGCCTGATTGCTTTTTTAAAGTTATTAACTGTTTCTTCATCATCATTTAAAGAAACACTCGCCGTACTAAAATCTATATCCATCGCCTTTAGCGGTCGCATAACTGCGTTATGCTCCAAGTCAGACACAACTATATGGTCACCCGAAGATAAAACTCCCTTTAAAACATAATTTATACTTGTAGTACAGTTTGCTGTAAAAACAACACTTTCTACTTGGTTGCTACCAAAAAATTCAGCAACTTTTTTACGCGCCTTAAAAACCGTCATTGCCGCCCTTTGCGATAACAAATGTCCACTTCTTCCGGGATTTGCGCATAAATTTTTAAGAGCGTTATTAACGGCATTAACAACGCTTTGCGGTTTTGCGCCGGTTGTTGCCGCGTTATCAAAATATATCATAATTTTCACCTTAATTCATTGTAATATAAAAAGCAGCCCAAGAGGGCTGCTTTTACCTATCTATGCAATAGTGCTGATTTGCAAAATTTTAACGCCGGAATTCATTAAGGCGTTAGTAATTTTTTCGCGGTTACCGTCCGCTATAATGACATAGCCGCAGCCTGTATTACCGTTTGCATTTGTTTTTCGCTCGATATATGCCCTAAATCCTTGCTTTCGTAACAAATCTCTGCCCTTTATTGCATAGGTGATTGAACTCACCGAAATAATATGGCGTTGCATAATAACTCTCCATTGAAATATAATAGAAAAATCTACAATACATATTATGCAATCGCGGTAATATTTGTCATCAAGAGTCGGGTAATTGACGTCGGTAATATGTGAATAAAACCGTCAGTATTATTGGTAAAAACAACATTCCGAATATACCGCCCAAGCGAAATCCTAAAAAAATAAAAATTAATGTAAAAATCGGATTAATATCAATCTGCTTACTAATAACTTTCGGCTCAATAAAATTTCTGAATAATGTTATTATTAAATAAAGAAAAATCAGTCCGAACCCCATAAAATATTCACTACGAAAAATGTTTAAAATTGCCCACGGAAGTAATACTGTACCAGTTCCTATGACAGGCAATAAATCAAGTAATGCAATAAATAAAGCCAGGACAATAAAATGTTTTATTCCAATTATAAAAAAGCCAACCATTAGTTCCGAAAATGTAATAATAAATAGCCAAAAATAACCTATCACAAATTTAAAAAAACATTCTGTAAATACGTTTTTTATATCAACAAACTTTTTGTATAGACTTTTGCTTACAAAGCCTTTAACAAAATTTAAAAGTTTACAATAATCTTTTGAAATATAAAATGTAGACACGACTGTAACAGTACCACTAATAAATAGTGATGGTAAATTTCTGATTGCATTTGTTATAATCTCGGATATATACAAACTTATATTTGACAAAAGTTCACTGATTGTATCGGTTGAAAAGCTTTTTAATGTGCCTTGGACTCCAAAATCAATTTTTTTAAAAAAATTATTAGTAATTTTATACAGTTGTTCAATTAATATTTTAATATTTTCAATTTCAACAGAAAATGATGAAATCAAGCTGACTGACTGATTGTAAATAATCTTAATAAAAAGTACAATCAAAATGCTTATAAATATAAATATTAAAACAGATAAAATTGCAGCGCAACTGTCTTTTTTTATTTTAATTTTTTCAGATACAACTGTAGCAGGCTTTTGTACTATATAAGCAATTATCAAGCCAATCAAAAATGGAAGAAGGTAAACTGCAGCAACTTTAAAAAGTAAATATAAAATAACAATCCATACTATAAAATAGGTAAAATTTATAATTAATTTTTTCTTTTCTTCTAAATTCATTTAAAATTTCACCGCCTTTTAATAATAATATCACCAAAAATTGCGCCATATACAATTAATTATTGATTTTTTTGCAAGTCTGTAGTATACTTTTAAAATGTCGATTTATATTGTAAATCGTGTAACTTCAGGAGGTTTAAAATGATTTATACCGCGATTATGGGGCACGGTGTTGTAGGTTCGGGCGTTGCCGAGATACTGATTGGTCATAACTCCTTGATAAATGAAAAAATCAAGGACGAGATAGAGGTTAAATATATTCTTGACCTGCGCGACTTTAACAACCTACCCTATTCTGATAGATTTATTAAAAATTTTGAAACAATAGCAAACGACGATGACATTAAAATTGTTGTTGAGGTTATGGGCGGCGTAAATCCGGCTTATGATTTCGTCAAAAAATGTTTACTCGCAGGCAAGAGTGTTGTAACCTCTAATAAAGAATTAGTAGCTGCTAAAGGCGCCGAACTTCTTGATATTGCCAATAAAAATAATGTAAACTTTCTTTTTGAAGCAAGCGTTGGCGGTGGCATACCGATACTAAGACCAATGGCACAATGCCTTTCCGCAAACGAAATACTTGAGGTTAAAGGTATTCTTAACGGAACAACCAACTACATTTTAAATAAAATGATAGTGGATAATATGGATTTTGACTCAGCATTGTCACTGGCTCAGGAAATGGGCTTTGCAGAAAAAAATCCCGCCGCAGATATTGAAGGTCATGATGCTTGCCGCAAAATTTGCATATTGGCGGCTTTGGCTTTTGGAAAGCATGTTTATCCCGAACAGGTATCAACTAAAGGCATCACCGATATTACCCTTACCGATGTTGAATATGCCGACTCCTTTGATTGCGCAATCAAGCTTATTGGCAGCACAAAGAAATTGGGTAACGGTAAAATTACTGCATCGGTTAAGCCTATGCTTGTAAGCCGCAGTCATATACTCTCTGATGTTGACGGTGTATTTAATGCAATTATGGTAACGGGCGATGCTGTTGGCGATGTAATGTTTTATGGTCGTGGTGCCGGTAAAATGCCGACCGCTAGTGCAGTTGTAGCTGATGTTATTGACTGCGCAAAGCATTTACACGCACGTAAGTATGTTGATTGGTCTGACGGTTCACCCGATTATGTTATTTCTCCGGATGAAAAGGTTCGTCTTTATGTATATATTCAGTCAGACAATTACGATATGTTATGCGAACAGTTCTCTACCCTGTTTTCTGACAACACATGGCATATAAAGAATGATTTCAAAAAAGAAATCGCCTTTATTACCAACGAAGATTATGAAAATTCTCTTATGGAAAAAATCAATTCCATAAAGTGCAATACAATTAAGGTTATGCACACCTTGTTTTAGGAGGTCACACTTATGGCACTTATAGTTAAAAAGTTTGGCGGCTCATCTGTAAAAGACGCTGAACATGTAATGAATGTTGCCGGCATTATTGTTGATGAATATAAAAGCGGCAACGATGTTATTGTTGTAGTATCTGCTCAGGGCGATACCACCGACGATTTGATTGAAAAGGCAGTAGAAATCA
>CAYLXT010000014.1:0-27231 GCA_964387615.1 uncultured Ruminococcus sp. | reverse complement strand
CTTATTCAACTATTGCAAGAATATCTGAAAGATGAAGAACGGTATATTCTTCATTATCAACCTTAATGTCGGTGCCGGCATACTTAGCGGCGATAACCTTGTCGCCCGCCTTCACGGTCATTACAACCTCTTTGCCATCTACCATACCACCGGGGCCCACTGCTACGACCTCGGCTATCTGAGGCTTTTCTTTAGAAGCGGATGTAAGAACAATGCCGCTTTTGGTTGTTTCTTCTGCTGCTGTTGCCTTTATGACAACGTTGTCAGCCAATGGTTTAATTGTCATAATAAAATCTCCTTTTACTGCTTTGCAGTTATTTTATATTAGTAATTATATCCATTAAAATTTAAAAGTCAAGTAAAGTCAAAAACATTTAAACTTTTATTAACATTTTGTTTGCAATACCCTTTGGCAAAATAAATTTCACAGCGCTTTTTACAAGCTCAAATTTCATATGCGTGCTTTCAATTATCTCGCCGTCAAGATTTACGGGTATAGGCTTTTCGGATGTAAACTCCATACTGCTGCAATTTTTAAGAGTACAGCAGTCAAGGCTTTTATGCTCACCTTTTTTGTAAACACCTAAAAATTTAAGTATCTTGAGCTTTGAAATATTATCTACCAGAGTAAAATCAAGCTTGTTGTCATAAGGCACGGCATCGGGCGCGCCCTTATATCCGCCGCCATAGTATGGCGCGTTGGCGATAACGGCAAAAAGACAAGTCTTACGCTGTGGCACCGCGCCGTCTATCGATATATCAGCCGTGATACCAAGCTTACCCAAAAAGGTCTTTACGATAGCAAGCGTATACGCAAATGTGCCCGATACAAGCGGCCAATTTTTAAAGATTGCCATATCACGACCAACAACCGCATCCATACCTACAGAGCAACCGTTAAGGCAATAATGGTCCCCTGCCTTAATTAAGTCCATCTCAATACTCTCGCCATCTATTTGCTCGTCAATATTCAAGAAGTTATCACGGCTTTCAAAAAACTTTAAAAAGTCATTTGCCGAGCCGCAGGGTATTACACCGAGCTCTACATTACTGTGCCCCGCAATACCGTTAAGCACCTCAAAAACCGTACCCTCACCTCCGCAGGCAAACATACGGATATTATCACCCGTTTCGGCTTCAAGCAGAGCCGACCTTTTGGCATCGTCCTTTGATTTGGTAATATGTATTTTAAAGTCCTCCGTTTTATCGGCAAAATAATTCTTAATAGACTCTATGATGCCCTCTTGCGCATCACCTTTGCCCGCGGTGGGATTTATATAAAACACATATCTCATTTGTATTACACTTCCCTGTTTTTAAAATACATAAATAGTTGACATTTTATCATACCGTTATATAATTTACGGCGTTTGTCGGCAGTAGCACCAAAATGCTTTTCAAACTCATCATGAGGACTGATTACAAAATACTTTTTACCGGGTTTTCTGTCAAATCTTTCACCCATTATTTTATAGAGCTTTTCGGCTTCACGCACATCAAGCAAGCGTTCGCCATAGGGCGGGTTTGTAATTACCAGCAAACGCTCATCAGGCGTTTTAAAATCCCTGATATCCCCAACTGCCGCTTTAACATACTTTTCAACGCCTGCTTTTTTAGCATTTGCCAAGGTGAGTTCCACGCAGGCGGGGTCAATATCAAAGCCCTGCGCTCTGAAATCTATGTTTTTAAGTATTAAATCCTGCGCACGCATACGCTCCTGTTGCCAAGCAGATTTTGGTATAGAGCCAAATCTTTCAGCCGCAAAAAAGCGACGAAGACCAGGTGCAGTTTTAGTAGCCATAAGCGCCGACTCAATAAGCAGCGTACCGCTACCGCAGAACGGGTCATAAAGCTGCGTATCGGGAAAAATACGCGCAAGGTCGCACATAGCCGCGCCCAAGGTTTCTTTAAGCGGTGCATCGTTAGAATTGCGGCGATATCCACGCTTGTGCAAACCTTCACCCGAAGTATCAATCGTTACAGTCACATTATCTTTAATAATGGTAAAGCGAATTTTAAATTCAGCACCCGTTTCGGCAAACCACTTGATGCCGTATTTTGATGAAAGCCTGTCAACAATCGCCTTTTTTATAATAGACTGACAATCAGGAATACTGAAAAGCGCAGAATTTATACTTGAACCTGCACTTACGGGAAAAGCATCATCTTTACCTATAAAACGTTCCCAAGGAAGCGATTTGACACCATCAAAAAGCTCTGTAAATGTAGTAGCATGAAACTGACCCATATTTATAAGTATACGCTCGGCAAAACGCGAATTGATGTTTGCGCGGGCAAGCATATTTGTGTCACCTTCAAGTAACACCCTTCCGTTTTCTGCCACAACTGACTCAAACCCCATACGTTTAAATTCATCAGCGGCAATACTTTCTACCCCAAAAAGACAAGGGGCTATCATTTTAATTTTTTCCATAATTTTATATCTCCATAGATGCGTGACGTGTTACGTGACAACCAATGTTTACAGCAACAGGCAATCCTGCAATATGCGTAGGCGCGGTTTCAATGTTCACAGCAAAAGCCGTAGTAATACCGCCAAAGCCTTGCGGACCTATATCAAGTTCGTTTATCTTATCAAGCAATTCTTTTTCAAGTTCTGCGTAAAACGGATCACTGTGTCTGATGTCAGTACTACGGCAAAGCGCTTTTTTTGCAAGATACGCACACTGTTCAAAATCGCCCCCTATGCCAACACCCACAACCATTGGCGGACAAGGGTTGTTTGATGCCGCTTTAACAATATCAATTACCGCATCAACAACACCCTGTCTTGCGTGTGAAGGAGTCAGCATTTTCATACCGCTCATATTTTCACTGCCAAAACCCTTTGGTGCTACGGTAACGTTGATTTTGTCACCACTTACAATGTTTATATGTATAACTGCGGGTGTGTTATCATTTGTATTAATACGGTTCAGTGGGTCTGCCACCACAGATTTACGAAGCAGTCCGTTTGTATAACCGCGGCGCACGCCCTCGTTTACGGCCTCGGTCAGATTGCCGCCCACAATATGCACATCCTGCCCGATTTCTAAAAACACAACTGCTAACCCGGTATCCTGACATATGGGTATATCGTATTCTTTAGCAGCTTCCAGATTTTTTTCTAAATCGCAAAGCACACTTTTGCCGAGCGTGTTCGTTTCACACTTGGCACAGCGGTGCAAACAACTCTCAATGTCTTTTGGTAATTGCTTGTTTGCTGTTATACATAAATTTTCTATAACATTTGTTATTTCACTTATGTTTATTTCTCTCATAAAATCACTTCTTAAAAAACAAAGGGCAGTTCCCTACCGAAGCGAAGGAATCCGCCCAAATTTATTTATCTTACACCCGAGCCGCGCTTGGTGCGGTTTGCGTCGGGATTTTTGCGCTTTAAGTCCGAAAATTTTTCATCGCTTGTCTGCTTAAAACGATTCATCATTTCCTCAAAGCTTGCTGGCTCACTTTTTTTAGGAGTCCAAGTGTATGTAGAATCTATGCTCTGCTTTTGCGGCGCGCTTTTGCGTTCGCGACGCGGAGCATCTTCACTCTTTTTTTCAGGTGGAAGCGCGCGTTTGATGCTAAGCGATATCTTGCCGTCATCACCGATGTTCAGCACCTTCATCTTAACAACATCGTCAACCTTTACGTGTTCTTTTATGTCATTTACATAATTTCTTGCAACTTCAGATATATGTACCATACCCGACTTGCCGTTACCAATATCAGCAAAAACACCGAATGATGTAATTGTTGTAATTTTTCCCTCTACAATGTCGCCAACCTTAAGCTCCATAAATTTAAAAAGTCCCCCTAATTGCCAGAAATGTCAATATATATTTCTTCATCAGAATATACAAAACCCAATCTCTCACGAGCTGCTTTTTCAATTATAGCCGCATGTGAATCGCTTTCAAGCAGCGCCTTATATTCACTTATTGTAAGCTTTAAAGAATCACGTTCTTTTTCAAAGCTTTCAAGCTCGGCCTTAGCTTCAGCCAGTTCGTTGCCAAGACCTATAAGAGTTGCTACCATATAAACAGAAACACCAAGTACAATAAGCCGCACTATGACGCTTTTTTTACGCTTTGGTTTTTGTTTCATTTGAAGTCTTCTCCGTATTTGCAATATTTTTATTAGTATACAACAGTTTGAGTGCATTTTTCAAGAGTTTTTTTGCGCTTTTAAAAATTTTAAATACGCCTTGCCACAATTTTAAAAGAAAAGCCTCAAATTTGATATAAAAACTGTTTATACAACCCATTATTATCCGACTTATATCCGATATCCTAATAAATATAAAACTAAAAACGGGAAAAAACAATTTTGAAAAACTAATGCGAAATAAAATAAAACCTAAAGCCTCGCCTATTAGTACATATCCCCTTATCTCACCATTTGTTCTTGAAATCAAAAAAATAAATGTTCCAAATGCGTATAATATCCAGATTAATATATCCGTAATGGTAACTGCCCAAAAAGAATTGATACACACCTTTCGTATGGCGCGTATTATGTCATATATTGTACAAAACACCGCACCCAAACATAGCGATAACAAAAAAGTAATTATTTGGTTGTAGTTATTTATCTCCCACATAACTTATCTGAAAAGGCGCGATAAAAAACCGCCCGATGTTTTTACGTCAGACATATACACAACGGCGTGAATCTTACCCGTAGCTGTAAGGTCG
The DNA here is from genome assembly GCA_964387615.1 of uncultured Ruminococcus sp. Lineage (GTDB taxonomy): Bacteria > Bacillota > Clostridia > Oscillospirales > Acutalibacteraceae > UBA737. The sequence goes on along the minus strand of CAYLXT010000014.1, from coordinate 22,531 downwards.
CCCGTCTGTATATTAAAGCTTTCTATGTGCATTGCTTCGCCCTTTACAGTCATTCTACCAAGTACCGTATCAAGCAAAACTGTTTCATCATCAAAAGAAATAACATCCTTTACACCCGATATATTAAGGCTCTTTCTGTTTTCAATTATAATATTCTGAACAGTAGATACATTTTCTTCCAAAATAAAACACCTCGATAAATTATATTTACGAGGCGTTTTTGTTATTCAACAATTTTATACATTAAAGCAGCATCATCCTTACGAACGGTTTCGGCAATATTTAAAACCTGAACCTTGACGTTTTTTAAGCCAAATGATATCTCTATAATATCGTTTACCTTAACATCAAGTGAGGCGCGTGCCACACGTCCGTTAACCATTACCCTGCCTGCATCACAGGCCTCATTGGCAATGGTTCGGCGTTTAATTATACGCGATACCTTTAAATATTTATCTAATCTCATAAAAAATCCCTTTTTAAAAACTATGAGCCGCCAAATTGGCGGCTCATCATTTACTAATGTTTAATTAGTTGATAGCGTCTTTAAGAGCTTTACCGGCCTTGAATGCGGGAGCCTTTGAAGCAGCGATACTAATCTTCTCTTTAGTAAGAGGATTGATGCCTTCGCGAGCTGCACGCTCTTTAACTGAGAATGTACCGAAGCCTACGAGAGCTACGCTGTCGCCTGCCTTAAGAGTATCTGTGATAGCGTCAACTACTGCTGCTACTGCTTTTGCTGCATCTTTGTTAGAAAGACCTGCTTTCTCTGCAACTGCTGCTACTAATTCTGTTTTGTTCATGGTTAGAACCTCCTGAATATTTTTGGTTTCATTAAAGTGTTTTACACTTGAATTGCAAGCGTTTAAAAAACATTTCAAACGTCTTAATTAATTATAACTTATCTTTTAAAAAAATCAACAGATTTTAATAGATTTATTAAAAATATGCAAATTGCAATGCATATTTTTATGCAAATCCACCATATTTATCTAATGATTTTAAATTTTTTAAACACCCTTAATATTGTTTCGCCTTTTGGTAATGACAACACGTCATCAGGCTCAAAGGTATTGAGTATTATAAGAACAACTAAATAAACAACCGCGGCAACGCCAATTTCAAGTATAGTTCCGATTTTACCCATAGCACTCAAATCTAAAATTACAGTAGAAATTCCGCAAGCTAATGCCGCTATAAAAGGTTTTAAGATAGTCTTATATAAATTGGGCTTCACACCTGCATATTTAATAAGCGACAAAAGATTGGCAATAAATATAAACAGATACGACACAAATGTACCTATCGCAGCACCCTTTATGTTTATTGTAGGCATTCCTACAAAAATAAAGTTAACTATTACTTTTAGCGCCGCGCCGATTGCTACATTACGAAGTGAAATTTTTTCTTTACCGATTGCCTGAAGCATACTGATCATTGGAATTGCAAGCCCTGCAAAAATAGCAGCCAAACCGTATATGCGTAGCATTATGCCGCCAATTTCTACCGATGCTACAGTATTATACATAAGACTCATTATTTCAGAACCTAAGAACACAAAACCAAATCCGGCCGGCATAGCAATTAATGCTGTAAATTTCATAGTTGACTCTATGCTTCGCTTTACAAGGGTTTTTTCTCCCGTCCCTTTTGCAAAGTAAGACGTCAGCACAGGCAATGCGCTTACACCCAAAACAGAAGTTATAGTCGGCACAAGATTATAAAGTGTAAATGCCTTACCGCGTATACCGTAAAGAAAAGTAGGTATTTCATCGTTGGTAAGCTCGGGCATTTCATTTTTTAATTGGATTAAATTATAATCAGCAATTGATGCGCTATACATATTTCTGATATCATCAGCAAACTCGCCCATCATATTGGTAAGCTGCCATTTTACCATAGATACATCAACAAGTGATGAAACACTGTTTGCGAGTGAAGCGAGCACTACGGGAACAGCAATCATTATAATAGTTTTTGCAATTGTTTTGCTGCTTTGTGGTTCGGGAGCGTCGGCAAGTTCTTGTTCGGTAATTCCATCACCCTTAAGTTTGTAACGCAATGTTAAAAATGCAGCAGAGGCTGCGCCGCCTACCATAATACCAAGCATTGCACCTGCGGCTGCTAATGCCACATCGCCACTTATTTTCATTATAATATATGCAAAGCCATACCCGAGTATCAGCTTGCCAAGCGATTCAATAACATCACTTGCCGCCGTAGGATACATATTTCGAAGTCCCTCATAATATCCACGATAGGCAGACATTATACAGCAAAACAGCAATGAAGGAGCGATTGCAAAAAGGCTGTATACCGTTTTACCCGTAGCATCGGTAAAATGAACAAACGGATAGATCAACAGTAGCATAATAAGAAAGCCGGATAATCCTGTTACTAAAAATATCTTTTTTGTAACTTTAAGCGTTTTTCTTACATCACGGTATTTTTCCTGTTGCATACGTTCTGCAACTACCCGTGATATTGCTATTGGTAAGCCCGCCATTGCAAGAGTATAAATCGGGGTAAAAAGCTGATACGCCGAATCAAAATAACCAAAGCCCAAATCACCAATAAGACGGGATAGCGGTATTTTAAATATCGCACCAATTATTTTAACCAGCATTGTAGAACAAAGCAGTATTATCGCACCATACTGAAAACTTTGTTGTTTTCTTTTGTTTTCCTGCATTATAAATCTACCTCGTTACATAAAACATCAAGAACTTGTAAGAACACTTGTGATAGCGTCTGCCCCTCGCCTGTGTTCATATCACTATAATTTGCATAAGCATCGTCACCCGCATCATCAGAAACGCGGCGAATACTTAAATACGGAATATCTGCCATATCGCATACAGAAGCTATAGCCGCCGTTTCCATATCGCAGGTGGTAGCGCCAAAGGTTTCACGCAAAAAGTCGCGGTCATCAGCCGAGCACACAAACCTGTCACCGCAAACAGCAGTGCCGTGCTCACACTCGCCTATTGCCGCCTGCACTATTTTCAAAAGCGATTTATCAGCATCATAAATATACTTTTGCGACGGTTTTTCACAAGGCTTATAGCCAATACCCGTAAGGTCAAAATCGTGTTCTAAAAATTTATCAGGCAACACAATCTTACCGCGTTTTACACCGCTGATACCGCCCGACAAGCCGTAATTCAGGATGTATGTACAACCTATATCTGCAAGGTGCGTGGCGGCAGTTGCAGCATTAACCTTGCCAATACCGCAATTAATACAGATAATACTTGCGTTGCCCATATCAAAGGTTATGGCTTTACGGTTAAAGTATTTATATTCTTTTGCATCAGAGCCTATAGCTTGTGCAAATGGCGCATACTCGTCATAGTCTGCAACAACTATACCAATTTTATAATCCTTCATTTTGACACCCTTATCAGTCAAGCTTTTCGCCACAGCTGTTACAGAAGGACGAATTCATATCAATATTTGCATTACATTTAGGACATACACGCTTGTTTTTAATACTTTGAATATCCTCGTTAAGACGGGCGATTTCTTCATTTTTCTCTAATATTGCGTCAACAAGATTTCTTGTTTCGTCACTTAAATCGGTAGAATCCTTTACAAGCTCAAAATAAATTTTACCAAGGTCGGCATAATCCTTTTCACGCTTTGATTTAAGCGAAGCAATATTAAACTTTTGCTTCTCAACTGTTACCACCTCATCGGTTTTTTTGCAAGCAACGTCAAATACCTCTTTTGTCTTGTTTATAGCATCGTCTAAAAATCCCATTTTATAATACCTCCGAATTTTATATTTTAAGCTCGCCGATAAATTCGCGTATAAGAGAATTTTCGGGAACTAATGAACTGTTAATAGCGTCAAAGCGCTCAAGCGCGTTTGCCGTATCAATAAAATACTCGTAGCAGGGCGCGTTTTTATTGACCGTGCTTCGCATTTTACAAAAACGCTCGCGGTAAACACCCAACTCATACGGATGAAATGTTACAAGCTTAATATCTGCAGTATCCTTAAAGCAATAAAGATATTTACGCTCGCCGTCAATAACATTGTTCCACAGATGTAGTGTTTCGGTAGCGGTAGCGCCTCTGAAACGATCGTCGCGAAGCACGCGGCGGATAAGTCTTATCTGACGGCTGGATAACATTTGAACTCCGTTATTATCGTCAACCGAACGATTTACACTTATATAAATTTTAAGTATATTTTTTCTCGGCACCAAGTCGGCTATAAGTGGATTCATTGCATGAAGCCCTTCTACAACAACTATGCCGTGACTGCCAATATCAAGACGCGTCGCGTCAGTTATTCTTGATTTTGTCTTAAAATCATACTTTGGCAGAGTTGTCGCGCCACGCTCTATTATCCCTTGAAAGCATTGTTTTATAAGAGAAATATCAAGCGAATTGACCGATTCAATATCTGTACTGCCATCGGGCAATATCGGCAACTTGTCGGCGGGAAGATAAAAATCGTCAAGCGATACCACTGCGGTAGTTTCACCCAAAGCCTCTAACTTATCCTGTAAAATGTGCGCCGTAGTGGTCTTGCCCGAACCGGAAGGTCCCGCAATCGCCACAATCTTGATATCATCGTCACTTTCTATTCGTTTTGCAATATCTGTAATGTTTTTAATGTATTCACCGTTACACGCTTTTATAAATTCTGCAGGACAGTCCTTCGCCATTTTATTAATCTCGTTCAAAGTATTTATCATAAAACTCACCTATTTCTGTTTTGCGTGATATTTGCTCCTCAAAAGCCCTTATATACTCATACGGATATTTAAAATTGAATATTCTTTTTATGTTTTTCTGACTGTTATCTTTAAGCTTGGTAACCGCCGATGCGCCGCAAGCAAGAATGGTGTGCGTTTCATCCATTATATAAACATTATAAAGTCCTTCAAAACCACTCTTTGCATAACCGACATTTTCAAGATTGCCTACGGTTTTGCTTTGTCTATACATATAGTATGGCAAAATATTATTTTCGGTAAGTATATCTCTTGCATAGTTTACCATTTTTGATGCCTCGGTACCCGACCCAATTTCACTATGCTGCCCGCTTGTGTTGAGCGTAGATGCGCGTTTCATTGAAAGAGAATGAACGGTTACGCTCTCGGGGTCTAATTTTAAAATTTCGTCAAGAGTCTGTTTAAAGCTTTCATAATCATCTGTAGGTAAACCTGCAATAAGGTCCATATTGATATTATCAAAACCAATCTTACGCGCCAGCTTAAACGCGTCAACGGTATCCTTGGCGGTGTGTTTTCGACCTATACATTCAAGCACACTGTCGTTCATTGTTTGCGGATTTATACTGATACGGGTAACACCGTTTAGCTTTATAGCTAACAGCTTATCTTCGGTAATAGTATCCGGTCTGCCTGCTTCTACGGTAAATTCACGAACTGTAGACATATTAAAGCAGCTGTTCACAGTGCCAAGCACACGATTCAGCTGTTCGGCGCTTAGCGTTGTTGGAGTGCCGCCACCCATATATACTGTTTCAAGTCGCAACCCTAAATCCTTGACAATTTCGGCCGTAATTTCAAGCTCTTTACATAGCAAATCAACATACTGCGGTATTATATCCTGCGCTTTTTCAATAGAGTGTGATACAAAGGAGCAATACGAGCAACGCGTAGGGCAAAACGGTACAGAAAGATAAAGACTGAACGAATTTTCGCTTGACAAGCTTACGATTTTTTCTTCACCTTTAACCGCCCTTTTACACAAATCAAGCTTTTGCTCACTTACTAAGAACTTGGTTTTAAAAAATTCTTCTGCATAGTCATTACCGTAATCATTACAATAATGCGAAAACAGCTTTGCAGGTCTAACGCCGGTTAGTATTCCCCAATCTGGACAGTATCCCGTAAGCTTACTAAAGCAATAAAACAACTGACGTCCAAGCTCGTGTTGAGTTTCTTTTTTTGTATCAGTAATTGCTTTATCAACCAATGCCGAAGACTCAATCTCGCCGTTTTCTAAAACCAGCTTTACAAAAACTTCTGTATCGTTTTTGGTTTGTTCTACCTTGCAAACGGCATATTTTATATCGGTTTGCAGGGTATGTAAAACCTCTATTTTTTCAAAAGGCAGAAACAACCGTATTAACTTTTCCATTTCATAGTCAAAATTATGACCTATGTTGCAAAGCTTCATTTTTTACCTCAAGTAAGGATTGTATTTTCTTTCGTGACCGATGGTGGTCATTTCACCATGTCCCGAATAAACCTTTACCTCATCATCAAAAAGCCACATCATTCTGTCAAGGGACTGCTTCATATCGCCCATATTACCGCCCGGAAGGTCAACTCTTCCTACCGTTTCATAAAAAAGCATATCTCCGCTAAAAAGCTTATCGTCTATCAAATAGCACATACCGCCTATTGTATGCCCCGGAGTTTCAAATGCTTTTACGGTAATATCGCCTACCGTAAATTCTTCTTCATCCTCAATAGTGTAATCGGCATTAAATGCAGGAATAGGCGGAGCAAACCTGCCCGACAGATTAAATGCTCTGTCAGATAACGCAAACTCCTCGTTTTTGCCTATAGCAATTTTAACACCCGTGTTTTCTCTTAACTGCAACGCTCCGCCTATGTGATCATAGTGCGCATGGGTTATGAGAATAAGTCGTGTTTTATCGGCATTGCTTTTTAAAAAATCGGCAAGCTCAGTTGTATATTTTCCGGGGTCTACGACAATTGCCGCTTTTTCGGTAACTATACCGTAGCAGTTACTGTATATCGCAAGATGCCCTGTAAGTAAAAATTCAACTTCCATATTTATCCCTTTTTATTCCAGATATCTGTATCAAGAATTATTGTTACAGGTCCGTCATTAATAAGACTTACCTGCATATCGGCACCGAATTCACCGGTTTCAACGCTCGTTACTCCATTTGCCTTAAGAGCATCACAATACATATCATAATACTTTGATGCCGTTACAGGCTCCATTGCATTTATAAACGAAGGTCTATTGCCTTTTTTGGTGTCGGCAGCAAGGGTGAATTGTGATATACACAAAACCTCACCGTCTATATCAAGTATAGACTTGTTCATCTTGCCGTCCTCGTCCTCAAAAATGCGAAGGTTAGCAGTTTTTCGGGCAAGTAAATCTATATCACTCTCGGTATCCCCTTCAACCGCGCAAAACAAAATCATATAACCTATGCCGCATTTTCCTGCGACCGAGCCGTCTATTTCAACCGATGCATTTTTTACTCTTTGAATTACCGCACGCATACTACTGCACCACTCTTTCTACGCTGAACACACCCGATATTTTCTCCATACGGGCAATAATGCTACGCAAATGCTCAACACTTTCGGCGCTTATAGTAAGATGTATAATACTGTTTCCACCCTTAAGCTGACGCGCGTTAATTTGGTGAACGGCAAGTCGCATATTATAAGCGGTATTCATAACGTCACCAACAAGACCTTCACGGTCAATTGCCGATATCTGCAAGGTTGAAGTAAAGCTTTCGCTTCTTACGTTATCCCAATGCGCGTGCACCCAACGTTCAGGCTCGGCGCAGGTAAGTATATCCCGCGGCACATTGCTACAGTCACACTTGTGAATAGACACGCCGTGACCGCGGGTTATAAAGCCGATAATATCATCGCCCGGAAGAGGCGCACAGCATTTTGAAAGCTTTACAAGACAGTTATCAATGCCCTCAACAATAACGCCCTCTGATGAGGCGTGCTTTTTGGGGGCGATAGGCTTGATTTCAACAGCCTTTGCCACACTTGTACGTTTAGTATAATCCTCACGTATACGTGGCAATATCTTTGAAATAAGCACACCACCGTAGCCTATTGCCGCATAAAATTCTTCACTGTCAGCAAAACGCATACGTCGTGCTAAATCGTCAATATATTCTTCGTATTCTTTTTCGCTAAAGTTTATATTGTTGCGGCGAAGTTCTTTTTCAAGTTCATCTTTACCCTGCTCTATATTTTCAGCTCGTTTTTCTTTTTTGAACCAGGAGCGTATTTTTGCTTTGGCAGAGTTGGTAACAGCAATATTCATCCAATCTCGGCTTGGACCATGCCCTGCCTGATTGGTGGTGAGTATCTCTATTACCTCGCCTGTTTTTATTTCGTGATTGATAGGCACTATCTTACCGTTCGCCTTAGCGCCTACCATTTTAATACCCACAGCCGAGTGAATGGCAAATGCAAAGTCCACAACGGTAGAGCCCACGGGCAGATTAATAACGTCACCGCGCGGTGTTACTGCAAATACATCTTCTTGAGAAAGGTCTACCTTTATAGTCCTTACGATTTCAGAGGCATCACCCGAAACATCTGATGTTTCAAGCACCTGACGGATCCACGCAAGCTGATCCTCCATATACTTATCAGTTCCGGTTATACCCTCTTTATACTTCCAATGCGCCGCGATACCGAATTCTGCCGTATGATGCATTTCAAAGGTACGTATCTGTATTTCAAAGGGTATACCCTCACGACTTATAACGGTAGTATGAAGCGACTGATACATATTAGGCTTTGGAGTAGATATATAGTCCTTAAACCTATTTGGAATAGGTCTGAACATATCGTGCATTATACCTAAGATGTTATAGCAGTCGGCAACTGTATCGGTAATTACACGGATTGCATAAACATCGTATATTTCATCAAAATCACGATTCTGAACATACATTTTACGGTAAATACCGTGGATAGACTTAACACGTCCCTGAAAAGACATTTTTACATTTGGTAATTCCTGCTTTAGACGGGTTTCTATCCGTTTTTCAATGTCTTCGAGTATTTGTATTCTCTGATTTTTTCTTACCTTTAAAAGCTCCTCAATCTCATTATATGCAATCGGGTCAAGATGCTTAATGGCAAGGTCTTCAAGCTCTTCTTTAACAGGACGTATACCAAGTCGGTGAGCTATTGGCGCATAAACTTCAAGTGTTTCAAGCGCCTTGTCGCGCTGTTTTTGCTCGGGCATAGCGCCGAGTGTGCGCATATTGTGCAGACGGTCAGCAAGCTTGATTATGATTACACGAACGTCCTTACCCATAGCGATGAGCATTTTGCGAAGACTTTCGGCCTGCTGTTGCTCCTTTGAAGTAATAGACAACCTGCCGATTTTTGTAACACCGTCAACAAGAAGTGCCACGTCATCGCCAAAAAGACGCTTTATTTCATCAATCTCAACATCGGTATCCTCTACCACATCGTGCAGCAGTGCCGCCGCTATAGACTGACTATCCATGCCCAAGGTTATGATTATTTTAGCAACATTAAAGGGGTGAATATAATACTCTTCGTTCGTAAGACGTTTTTGACCAAGATGATGGTCTACGCAGTAGTTAAATGCTTTTTCAATAAGCGCTATATCATAACTGCCGCCCTGTTTTTTCATACATTCTAAAAGCTCGTTATAATCGCGAACTGCCGCTTCATTCATCTATACTCACCCTTTCGTAAAGTTTTTTATATGTATCTGAATTCATTAAATCATTTTTTTGGCTTGGCGTATGGCTTACAAGAATACCATTATTTAATGATATCAATCCTAATTCGCACAATGTCTGAACAGCTACCTGCGTTTTGGCATAGCCTATACCTGATTCAATATATTTTAGTCTTTCGACATTTACAGGAGCTGCAGTTATCATTTTATAAATAGCGCCAACCTCTGCCCTGTTTGGAAAAATTGCGGCAAAGTCAGTATCACAGTCTGAAAGAAAATCGTCAAACTGTTGTTTACCTTCAAAATATGCATCCTGATCGGTATCTGACATTTTAACTGCCTTAATCTGAACAGATAAATTGTACTGCCCTTGGTATAAATTCGTATCAAGCGTAACCGCTAAATCAAGTATGTCGCCCGAAACAAAACAAAATTGCTCGGGTGTTACACCAAAAAGCAATGACTGAAAAACATTACCATTTTTGCGGCAAAGCAATTTGAGGTGCTTTCCGCCACCAATTGCTGTTATTTTTTCAAGTGTTGCGCCGAATATACCAAAAATCGGGGTGGGATTACCCATTCCAAAAGGCTCAAGTGATTTTATGGCAAACGCCATATCAACGCTCATACCCGCGGGATTAAGGCGAAAATCAATATTAAGCCCCGGTACCGCTATGGGCCTTGTGGCAGCATATTCGTTTATTTTTTGACGGAATTCGCCAATCTTATCACTATCAACGCTGACGCCCGCCGCAAGCTCGTGACCACCGTATTTAAGCAGAACATCGTTACAAGCGTTTATAGCATCATAAAGATGAAATCCCGAAAAGCTACGGCCCGAGCCGTGCGCAACGCCATTTTCATTTGATAACACGAGCGTAGGTTTGCCGTAACGCTCGCAAATACGTGAAGCCACTATACCAAGCACTCCGAAGTGCCATCCGTCTCCACAAACCACAATAACTCGGTTGTAATGATAACCGCTATCTTCAATCATTTTGACTGCGTTTTTAAAAATATCCTTTTCTATCTGCTGACGGCGTACATTATCGTCATCAATAGGACCTGCAATTTTAAGCGCTTCCATAGCATTGGTTGATGTCAGAAGTTCAAACGCACGATATGCGCTGCCCATACGTCCTGCGGCATTGATACGAGGAACGATTCCAAACGATATTTTACCCGCGTCAATATTAGTACGGTCAACGCCTGCCATATTAAGTATAGAAGCTATACCGATATTTGGCGAGGTTTTAATTTTTCTTATACCCGCTTTAACGATAGAACGATTTTCGTTAATCAGCGGCATAACATCGCCTATAGTAGCAACCGCCAATATATCAGCATAGCGGTAAAGCATTTCTTCGGGTTCCTTATCATCAAGCACACAAACGAGCTTAAAAGCAACCTCCGCGCCGCAAATTTCTTTAAAAGAACTTGGGCAATCTGAACGATGGGGGTCTACCACAGCCACCGCCTGAGGTAAATTTTCGGGTGGCAGATGATGGTCGGTTACAACCGTTTTTATACCCAACGAATCGGCATAAGCAATCTCTTTTTCGCAGGATATACCGTTATCAACCGTGATAATAAGGCCTACACCCTGTAATGCTAACTTATCTACCGCCGCGCAGTTCATACCGTAACCTTCATCTACTCGGTCGGGTATATATGCCACTACCTCTGCGCCACGACCTACAAGATAATCATAAAGCAAGGATGTAGCCACAACGCCGTCACAGTCATAATCGCCAAATACAGCAATTTTTATGTTGCTCGCGATAGCGTTGTTTATATAATCGGCGGCGATTCTTATGTCTGCAAGCTCTAACGGGTCACAAAGTATCGGCTCGTCGCTCATAAGAAGCTCAAGCTCACCCTCATTATCTATACCGCGACCAACAGCTATAAGCGCAGCAAATGGGTCTATATCACATTCCTCTGCCAACAGTTTTGCTTTTTCGCGGTCGGGAGTTCCGATAATCCACTTTTTAATAGACATAATATCACCTCCGATTTTAAAAATAATTATTCAATTTATAATATCACATTTATACATTTTTTTCAACATATTTGTTATATATAAAAAAGAGCAACCGAGAAATTCGGTTGCTTTTCTTTTATTCCAATTCAAATGAACCTGTGTAAAGTTGATAGTATGTGCCTTTTTGCGCTATAAGGTCAGCGTGACTACCGCGTTCTATAATGCGGCCATGGTCAAGCACCATAATTACGTCAGAATTCATAACGGTTGAAAGTCTGTGCGCTATTACAAATACAGTTCTGCCCTCCATCAGCTTATCCATACCCTTTTGCACAATGGCTTCCGTGCGGGTATCAATGGATGATGTAGCCTCATCCATTATCATAACGGGTGGATCTGCAACTGCAGCACGGGCAATAGCAATTAACTGGCGCTGACCTTGTGATAGGTTTGAACCATTATTTGAAAGCTCGGTTTCATAGCCATTTGGTAAACGGGTTATAAAATCATCAGCGCCTGCAAGACGGGCGGCTTCAATACACTCTTCGTCGGTAGCGTCAAGTCTGCCGTAACGTATATTGTCCATAACAGTGCCTGTAAACAGATTTGTTTCCTGCAAAACTATACCGAGTGAACGGCGCAAATCTGATTTTTTAATCTTGTTGATGTTTATGCCGTCATAGCGTATCTTACCGTCTTCAATATCGTAAAAGCGGTTTATAAGGTTTGTTATGGTGGTCTTACCCGCGCCCGTAGCACCAACAAACGCAACCTTTTGACCGGGTCGTGCATAAACCGATACATCGTGAAGAACAAGCTTGTTCTCCTCATAACCAAAGTCAACGTCAGTCATAGTAACGTCACCCTGTAACAACGTGTACGTTAGTGTGCCATCGCTATGCGGATGCTTCCACGCCCAGTGACCTGTTCTTTTATTGGTTTCGGTTATATTGTCGTTTGCATCAACTTCGCAGTTAACAAGCGTTACATAGCCGTTGTCCGCCTCAGGCTGCTGGTCAATAAGGTTAAACACGCGCTCAGCGCCCGCCATAGCCATAACAACAGTGTTTATCTGCTGCGTTACCTGATTTATATTGCCTGTAAATTGACGCGACATATTAAGGAAAGGAACCACAAGGTCGATGGTAATCGCCGCTACACTTCCTTTTACCAGCGCGCCGATTGATATATTAGGTACCTGTGTCAGCAGTAACACGCCGCCGATTGTTGCAACAAGAACGTAAAGTATATTACCAAGATTTCCGATAATTGGACCTAAGCAGTTAGCATATGCATTGGCGCGAAAACTATCGTTAAAGAGTTCTTCATTTACTTTATCAAAGTCCTCGTTACATTCTTTTTCGTGGCAAAAAACCTTGATAACCTTTTGACCGCTCATCATTTCCTGAACAAAGCCTTCTGTCTTACCAATAGCCTTTTGCTGACGCATAAAGTATTTGGCAGAGCCGCCGCCTACTTTTTTGGAAACAAAGGCCATTGTAATAACACCGAGCAACACTACAAGCGTCATCCAGACACTGTAATAAAGCATAATGCCAAGCACGCTTATAACCACTACAGCCGCTTGTAAAAGTGACGGTAAAGAGCGTGAAATCAGCTCGCGCATAGTATCAACGTCATTGGTGTAATGGCTCATAATGTCGCCGTGCTTATTCTGATCGAAGTATTTTACAGGCAGGTTTTGCATGGCCTTAAACATATGAATACGCATTTTGTTTAAGAAGCCCTGTGTTATAAATACCATTAACTGATTATAAAGCGTTATCGCAATAATTGATACCACATAAAGACCAATCAATATAAACACTTTAGGAAGAATTACCTGCTTTGCGGCTTCCCAATCACCCGTTGTGATAAATGTTTCAATATCGGCTATTACCTTTTGCTGAAATATGGCAGGCATTGCGGCAGTTACCGCCGAAAACAGTATACACGCTATAGTAATCGGCATCATCACGGGATAGAATTTGAAGAGCATTTTTATGATGCGCTTAAAGGTATTGGGGTTAAACTTTGGTTTTGGTCCGCGTGGCACGCCCTTACCTTGTGGCATTGGTCCTCTACTCATCAAAATCACCTCCGTTTGTCTGTTGCTCATAAACCTCACGGTATATATCGCTGTTTCTCATCAGTTCATCGTGATTACCCACAGCGGAAACCGTACCGTTTTCCATAACTATTATCATATCAGCGTCCTGAACCGAAGATATACGCTGAGCAATTATAATCTTTGTGGTTTCGGGGATATATTCCTTAAAGCCTGCTCTGATAAACGCGTCTGTTTTAGTATCAACAGCGCTGGTTGAGTCATCAAGAATTAAGATTTTAGGTTTTTTAAGTAAAGCGCGCGCAATACAAAGGCGTTGCTTTTGTCCACCCGATACATTTGTACCGCCCTGTTCGATATATGTGTCATATCCGTCAGGGAAGGATTTTATAAAATCATCAGCCTGTGACAGACGGCACGCCTCAATCATCTCTTCTTCGGTAGCATTCTCATTACCCCATCTAAGATTTTCCTTTATTGTGCCCGAGAAAAGCTGATTTTTTTGAAGCACCATTGCAACCGAGTCGCGAAGCGTTTTAATATCATACTCACGAACATCAATTCCGCCTACCTTTACGTTTCCTTCACTGACATCGTAAAGTCGTGGAATCAACTGCACAAGTGAAGATTTGCCCGAACCGGTGCCACCGATAATGCCTACTGTCATTCCCGATTTTATATGCAAATCAATATCTGACAAAGAATTTCTTTTTGCCGTTTTTGAATATTTAAAGTTTACGTTATTAAAATCAATACTACCGTCTGCAACACTGTAAATCGGATTTTCAGGATTATGAAGATTAGGCTCTTCGTCCAAAACCTCGCAGATACGCTTCATTGATTCCATAGACATTGTAAGCGTTACATATATCATAGAAAGCATCATCAGCGACATAAGTATCTGCATACCGTAGGTTAGCATTGCCGAAATCTGACCAACGTCAAGCAGCGCACCCTGACTTGAAATAGTAAGCTTTGAACCAACAATCAGCACAAAAATCATATTAAAATACATACAAAGCTGCATTATTGGTCCATTAAGCGCTACTATGCGTTCAGCCTTGGTAAAATCTTTGCAAATATCGGTAGCGGCATCGGTAAACTTTTTAGTTTCATATTTTTCGCGTGAAAAACCCTTTACCACACGCATAGCGCGTACATTTTCTTCTATGGACTCGTTAAGTCGGTCGTACTTTTTAAACACGCGACGGAATGCGGGCATAGCCGTTCTTGCCACCAGTAAAAGTCCAAAAATCAAGACAGGTACTACAACCACAAAGGTTGTCGCAAGACTTCCGCCCATTATATATGCCATAACAATAGCAAAAATAAACATAAGAGGACTGCGAATAGCGGTACGGATAATCATCATATAAGACATCTGCACATGGGTAATATCGGTAGTAAGACGTGTTACCAGCGAAGATGTAGAAAACTTATCTATATTATGAAAAGAAAAGCTTTGTATACGGTTGAAAACATCGTGGCGCAAATTTTTTGCAAAGCCTGCAGACGCTTTAGAGCAGGTGAACGCCGCAACGCCGCCACAGCAAAGCGAAATTATAGCAAGACCCGCAAGCATTAAGCCTGTTTTTAAAAGAACTGAGAGCTCAACCCCCGCTTTAATATCATTTACAAGTCGCGCTGTTATAAAAGGAATTAAGCATTCAATTACAACCTCGCCTACCATAAGTAACATTGTAATTATACTCGGCGTTTTATATTCACGAATACTTTTTGCTAATTTTCTAATCATTCTGTTACCTCCAAATTAGCCTTTATTTTATCAACAACATTATAAAAAGCTGTTAACTCTTCCTCAGTTATTCCCTTTTTAAGTATGCTTTCTATCATTTCAATATTTTTAGTTGCTTTTTTATGAATTTCAATCGCCTTTTCGGTAAGAACAATCTTTTTAAGTCTTGCATCATAAGATACGCTCTTGCGGGTTATAAGGCCATTCTTTTCCATAAGCTTTAGCATATTTGTAGCGGTTGAACGGCGAATTGAAAAGCGCGCTTCAAAATCACGCTGAAAAACATCTTTATCGCGATTTTCGTAAAAATATCTTATCGCCCAGCCGTGAACACCGGTAGACTCCTGAAACTCAGGAGGTTTTTTACTTTGTACAAAACGTTTTACACAGTTATTAAGTGTTCTGATTTCAAAGCCGAGATGCCGTTGTTCTGCCATAAAAACACCACCGTTAAAATATTGTTAGTAAACTAACATTTGTTATTATAACGCTATGTTCTACCAATGTCAACCAAATATAAATGAATTTTTTATTAAAATTAAAAGGCACGCTCACGCGTACCCTTTAAATTTATACAATCTGAGCTAACACACTTTCAAAATATTCTTTTGAAACTGCTGCAATCTGATCCATTTTTGCGCATTTGATATCAAAACTGTCATTAGTCTGAACAACCGAAAGAATTTCGGCTTTAGCCATTTCGGTCTTGCCTAAAATAAGATTTACAAGCTCTTTTTTACTGTCATCGCCACCCACCGTTAATTTATTGCTGTATTCGGCAGCAGATACAACTATTTGACCGATCACCTTGGCGCCATATTCCATATCAGGCTTTAGAATTGCATTGGAAATCACCTTTTCCTCAAGCCTGCGCATAGGCTCGGTAACCGTAGTCTCAGTCTCCACTTCTTTTGCTTTATCAAGCTGAGCCTTTAATGATTTTATTTCGTTGGCGTTTTCACTTAACAGTTTTTTGAGTTCGCTTATTTCACGCTGTGTTTTTTGTAAATCCTCAAACAAAGATAAGTTTTGTTCAATCAATTTCTTTTTACGCATTATTTTCACCCGACTTATGTCTTTTTTTACAATAAATAATTACCGTTAATAAAGTTATTGCTATAACGCTTCCCGCCGCATCAATGCAAATATCAGTAAATCTGCAGGCTCTTCCCGGTATAAAATATTGATGTATTTCGTCACTAACGGCAAATAACAAGCAAAATGCAAATGTCAATACCGCCTTTAATATATATCTGTTTTGTTTGTATGTTGCTGACACAAAACCCGATAATAAACCTAATATAAAGTATTCCAGAAAGTGTGCTGTTTTTCTGACTATGAATGTAATGATATAAACAGTGTTTGATTGTTGCTCGGATGACAACGACCCAAACTTATGAAAGAAAGCGGCGATAAGCTTTAAAACAATACCGCCGCTAAGTTTTGAAGACTCGCTTGCCGGTTGGTTTGACATAATGAATATTAAAGTCATCCATAACGCCAATATCACAACCAACAAAATCCTGATTTTATTAATTTTTAACATATCAGAAGAATAGCGGATACGGATTTATCCATCCACCGTTTTTAAGAATACCCAAATGCAAGTGATAACCTGTTGACCAGCCTGTAGTGCCTACATAGCCAATTATATCGCCCTGCTTTACATACTGGCCGTTAGAAACGATGATTTTTGAAGCATGCGCATAATATGCTACATAGTTTGCAGAACTGCCGTTTATATTAAGCGTACCGTGGTTGACGGTTGCATAGTTGCCGTATCCGTTACCGCAGCAATTGCCGTATTTTTTATAGTTATGCGAACATCCGTTATACACAAGCGTTACATAACCGTCGGCAATAGCGCGGATTGGCTGACCGGCAATACTGCCGCCTGCAATATCTATACCGTTGTGACGGCCCTTATGTACGGCATCATTGCTTTGAAAGCCGGCGCTTATCATAAAGAATCCGCTTACAGGCCACTGTAAGCCGGTATTTGAGTTTATAAATGTACTATAACTCTTGTTGGCTATATCGTCTTCTAACTGCTTTTGCAATTTTTTAACCTGAGCATTAACAGCATCAAGATCATCTTGCTGATCTGCCTGCTCAGCCGCTATGTTGTTATAAATTGCGGCAGCCTCATTTTCCTGAGATTCAAGCTCGCTTTGTTGCTCATCGATGGTCTTTTTTATAGAAACCTGCTCATTGAGCAGCTTTTCATTTTCAGCATTCTTTTCGTTCAATACCTCTATTTCTGCTTTAAGGCCATCAATAAGCTTTTTATCCCTTACCGACATTGATGCGGTAAATTGAGACAGCCGTAAAAAATCAGAAAAGTTTTCGGCGCCCAAAAGAATTTGAATGCTATTATCCGAGTTACTCATATACATAGCGCTAAGACGCTTTTTAAATTCGAAAATATCGTCTTCTATTTCTGCTTCTTTTGCGGCAATTTCCGCTTTGTTTGCATCAATACTTGAGTTTATTGAGGCTATTTCCTGATTACAACGGTCTATCTGAGCCTGAGTATTGGCAATCTTTTTGCGAATTGCTGCCAAAACAGCAGCCTGATCGCTCTTTTGAGATTTTAGTTCATTTATTTCAGCCTGAATAGCACTTGCTTCTTGCCTTAACGCTGCTATATCACTGTTAAGCTTGTCCTTTTCGCTTTGCGTAAGCGCCATAACAGAAAATGAAGTCACAGCAATGCAAACACACATAACAAGACAGACAATCTGTCTTAAATATCTTTTCATAAAATCCTCCAAAGTAAAAATTTGTTAGATTCTCTCATCAAATTAAATTGCGGTAAATTCGCTACCCTCTCGCTTTAGGTATTTACCAATCATAATGGCACTGCCAAGCGCACCCGCAAACATACCGATGGCTACAAATACAAGTAACAAATCAAGCCACACATCGCCAAAAGCTACAACACTTCCCAACATCACAGATATTTTTTCTGTAGCCACACGGTAGCAGAAATATATAAGGCCTTCGGAAATCAGCGCCGATATAAGACCTATAAGCACACCCTCTATTACAAAAGGTATTCTTACAAAGGCATCGGTAGCGCCTACAGCCTTCATAATGCTGATTTCAAGCTTGCGGTTATACATTGTAACCCTTATCGTATTAGACACTATTACGAGTGAGATTATAATAAGAATTGCTATGATCCAAAAGCCTGCAACATAAATACCCTGCTTTATAGTGTCAATCTTTTCAGCAAGACCGTCATAGGTCTGAATATTAAAAACGGCGTCTATGGACTTAAGCTCCTCAACTGTCTGGTCGTATTTGCTCATATCCTTCATAGTGACATCAATGGCCGCGGATATAGGATTTTCGTCATCTTCCTCAAGGAAAGAGAAATACTCCTGATATTCCTCTCCCATCTCGCCCGTCATCAGTGCAAGACCTTCTTCGCGAGATACATATACGGCATCTGCGACATTTTCCATCTTTAAAATCTGGTCGCGAATTGCCAGGGCTTCTTCCTCATTATGTATTAAATAATATGAGTCGGCTATGCCGTTTGCGTCTTTTTCTTCTTCCGTTTCGGGCTTTTCACCGTAAAGATATGCCCAAGCATAATCCTTAAGATATACCTGAACCACATTTTGCTGTTCAAGCTTACCTATAGCCAGATTAACATTTTCAGAAATCAAAATAGCAAGACCAATAACAACCATACAGGCAACAAGAACGCCAACCGAGGCCAGCGACATAAGACGGTTAGCCCAAGCACCCTTGAAGCCTTCTTTAATAAGATATCTTATACTTCCTAATTTCATTACTCGGCACCTCCTGCTGCATTGTCGGCAACAATTCTGCCACTGTCAAGCATAATTACACGGTGCTTAAAATCACGTACAAGATTGTGGTCGTGAGTTACCATCAGAATAGTGGTGCCGCGTTTATTAATTTCGGTAAGCAAAGACACGATTTCATAAGACATATTAGGGTCAACATTACCGGTAGGCTCGTCCGCAATTATAAGGTCGGGCGCGTTTACAAGCGCGCGCGCAAGACCAACTCGCTGTTGTTCGCCACCTGAAAGCTGCATAGGCATAGACCTAGCCTTATCACCAAGACCCACTTTAGAAAGCGCCTTTGAAACCTCACGACGAACTTCTCTTCCCGACTCGCCTACAACATGCATTGCAAACGCTACGTTGTCAAAAACGTTCATAGTAGGAATAAGTCGGAAGTCCTGGAATACGATGCCCATTGTTCTACGAAGCATAGGAACCTGTTTTCTCGGCATCTTTGTAAGGTTAAAGCCGTTTACATTTATAATACCCGTATTTGCCTTTTCCTCGCGCATAATCAGCTTCATAAAGGTACTCTTACCGGCACCCGATGAGCCAACGACAAATACAAACTCTCCCCTGTTTATTCGTATATTAACATCCTCAAGCGCATGTGTGCCGCTGGGATAGGTTTTAGATACGCCCCTGAATTCTATTACGGGCTCTGCAGACGTTTTTTCTGCAAAAAACTCGAGTAGCTCTTCAGACATAAGAAAAAATCACTCTTTCAATTAGTATTTTATTGGGTTGCTCTTAAGATACTTGTTTACCATTAGCGCAATCTTAAATATGATTGCATGGTCAAATTCGCGTAAATCAAGACCTGTAATCTTTTTAATTTTTTCAAGACGGTACACAAGTGTATTTCTATGAACAAAAAGCTTTCTTGAGGTTTCAGAAACATTAAGATTATTTTCAAAGAAGCGCTGAATTGTAAACAAGGTTTCCTGGTCAAGATTCTCGATAGAACCGCGCTTGAAAACTTCTTTTAAGAAGGTTTCGCAAAGTGTTGTGGGAAGCTGGTAAATAAGTCGTGCGATACCGAGATTATCATAAGAGATAATTGTTTTCTCGGTGTCGAATACCTTGCCCACTTCAAGAGCAGTCTGCGCTTCTTTGAATGATTTTGCAAGATTTTTAAGATTGCTTACAGTTGTACCGATACCAATAACCGTATGCACATAAAATTCACCCGAAAGTGTATCGGCAATGGATGATGCCAAATTTTCAATATCCTTGCGATCAATATCGGCTTTGGTTTCTTTAACAAGTGCAATATCGGTTTCGTTTATATTGATAACAAAGTCCTTGTTCTTTTCGGGAAAAAGATTTTGCAACACCTCATACACAGACACATCGCTTACATCAAGATTTCGGATAAGAATTACCGTGCGCGCAACATCGCTGTCAAAGTAGAGCTCGCGTGCCTTGATATAAATATCACCGGGAAGAATATTGTCAAGAATTATATCCTTTATGAAATTACCGCGGTCATATTTTTCGTCATAATAATTTTTAATGTTAGCAAAGGCAACCGAAATAACAAGCGCATATTTATTGCAAATAATATCTGTTCCTTCAACAAACACTGTATAATCCGCTCCCTGAGAAGAAACAACCGGTTTAAAGGTATATCCGCCGTCGGTATAACCCTCGGCAACAGGCAAAACCGCAACATCAAGCTGCTCGCCTATACGACCCAGTTCGCTGCAGGCGATAATAATGT
Organism: uncultured Ruminococcus sp.; assembly: GCA_964387615.1. GTDB lineage: Bacteria > Bacillota > Clostridia > Oscillospirales > Acutalibacteraceae > UBA737. The sequence goes on along the minus strand of CAYLXT010000014.1, from coordinate 1,729 downwards.
TATTTGCGTCCATAACACCAAATGTTTTATCTATCGCATCCTTCATTTGATGAATTACAGCCTGAAATAATCTGTTAGACATAATAAATACACATCCCTTTTAAGAATTTTATTACATACACATACATTGTACACTAAAATCTTATTTTTTGCAAGTAATATATTAAATATAATCATATATTGGCACAAAGTTTACATAATTTTTATTTTGGCTGCAAATCGTAAAGATAAAACCGTCTTTTTTTTGCGTTTCAAAATAAAATTCGTTTGAAAAAGCATCAATTTCCGAAGCACTTGCTATCGATAATCCCAACATTTTTACCGCCGCCTCTTTTTTTGTGAAAATTTCGATATATCTTTCAGAAAATGAAGGTTTGTTTTGGTTTACATAAAAATTTTCTTTTAAATTAAAAAATTTATATTTTTCCCTTGGCGTTATATCGGAAATTTTTTGAACATCAACACCAATCGGCTCTTCGCAAAAAGCACAAAACACGTGATCTTCGCTGTGTGAAATACTAAAAAAGCAAAAATCGCAAAGGGGCTTTCCGTGTTCGTTAAATGTAATATCAAAATGTTTTTTTCCGTAAAGTTCTTTTGCTCCTAAATGCAGTAATATGTATCCTGCGAGCGATTGCTTTTTATTAAGTTCTGATTTTTTACGGTCTATTTTTTCCTTTATTGCGCAATCAAGCAGACTATACATTTTTGTATAGTCTGCTCGTGTAAAATCTGTAAGCTGAGCGCTGTAAATTTTTATCATTTTATTATTGCATTATCTAAAAGATATTCTATTACGATTTCGTTAACGGCATAACTTTCGGCTATTACGGCATTATCAACGCCCTGACTCTCAACTGTGCTTTCGTACAATTCAAGTTCCTGCTCGTCGAATATGTAATACATAACCATATTTTCCTGCATAGTGGGATAGATCAAGTTGTCTAAAACCTCATCCTTATCCTCACTGGCAATGTCCACACCGTAAGTTGCAGGATAATACTCAAGAGCTGCTTGGTAAAACTTTTCAACATCCTTTTTGGGAAAATCTTTTATGGTGCTTTTATCGCAAACCGCATTAAACATAAAGCTTTTCTTGGCGCGGTTATCTAAAAGCTCTTCATACTCTTCTTGTGTATCAAGCTCAAACAAAGTGTATATCTGCTCAGGATCCTTTGCTATACCGTTTATGGTAACAACAAATTTAGCGTCAACGCCTGCAAGGTCAGTAGCAGTGTAATTTTCAGGAAATGTTACATTTACATCAACGGTTTCGCCAACCTTTGCACCTATAAGTTGTTCCTCAAAATCGTCAATAAATGTTCCCGAACCTATAATAAGCAACGCGCCTGTTGCTGTGCCGCCATCAAAAGCGGTGTCACCGTTATAACCGGTGTAATCGATATTTACCATATCCCCCATTGCAACCGCTACCTCGGCCGATTCGTCAAAGGTTACGGCACCCTTGATATCATCGGTTTCAAGATAATTATATGTGTCATAGTATAGATAATAGGAGTATAGACTTATATATTCATCTGACGCGGTGTCAATCTCGATACCGAGATAATCCCCTACCTCTACATAATCTGCAAGGTCTACGTTGTTGTAAAGCTCGCGGTTTTTGCCGCAGCCCGTAAGGAAAGTCATCATTAAAACCATTACAAGTAAAACTGCTGTTAATCTTTTCATTTTTGTCACCCTTAATTATTATTTAACTCGCCTTTTG
>CAYLXT010000013.1:0-29227 GCA_964387615.1 uncultured Ruminococcus sp. | reverse complement strand
ACCGTCTGTTCCATTTTTCACACTCCAAGTAATTTAAAAGGTAAAATAGCGATATTTGCAATAAAGTTAAGCGCATTCCATGTAATAGTGTCCATCATATCGCCGAAAATTCCTATGCGGCTGTCTAATAAAAACAATGCCATAAGACCGATAAAAATATAACGTTCATATTGCATAATTTTAAAATAATACTTTTGTGGCAAAAAAGCAAAAAGTATACGTGAACCATCAAACGGAGGTATTGGGATAAGATTAAATACAGCGAGACCCACGCTGATATAAGCAATATAAAACAAAAAATCTATAATAAAATCAATGGCAAAAAAATTAAAAATTGAAAACAGGTACAAAAGAATTAAAGCTACAAGGCTCAGCAACAAATTAGCCATAGGTCCCGCTAACGCAACAAGAGCCATACCCCATTTTGGATTTTTATAATAGCGTGCATTTACCTGTACAGGCTTTGCCCAACCAATTCCAAAAAGCAATATAAGTAAAGCGCCTTTTTTATCGATGTGCGCCATTGGATTTAGTGTAAGTCTGCCCTGCCAGCGCGGTGTAGGGTCACCAAGACGAGTAGATACAAATCCATGAGCCCATTCGTGAATCGGCATTGTTATAAGAATAACAGCAAGAGTTGACAGCAAATACGATAAACAACCCCAAAATGAAAATGTACCATCATTTATAGAACTACTAACATAATTCAGCAAGCACTAACACCCCAATCTAATTATATTTAGTTTATTATATAACATTATTGACAGAAATACAAGCAAAATATACCCTTAATATTTTCTTAAAAGCACTTAATACAATCTTAAAGCGGGCGCCGTTGATTCTTAAATTTATTGAGCTTATGATGTAAGTGCTATGGAAATTTTAAAAATGGTTATTAATGTTGTTAACAAAGTGTCAAAATTTATAGGAAATGTGCTTATGTATAAAACTGTTTACAAAATAACGGGCGTTTTCTTCACAAGAAAATTTAAAAGCGCGAGGTGTAATCACAAATACGCAATACTTGTTGCGGCAAGAAATGAAGAAACGGTTATCGGTAATCTTATTGACAGTATAAATCAGCAGGATTACCCTCGCGAGCTTGTAACGATTTTTGTAGTAGCAGATAATTGCACCGATAATACAGCAAAAATTGCCCGTGAAAACGGGGCTGTTTGCTATGAACGCTTTGACCCCGACCATCGTACAAAGGGCTATGCCCTGCAGTTTTTAGTAGAAAATATCAAGCGTGATTACGGTGTAGAAAATTTTGAGGGTTATTTTATTTTTGATGCGGATAATCTTTTAAAGCAAGACTACATCAGCCGTATGAACGAATCGTTTGACGCGGGTCAAAAAATTATTACCTCTTACCGAAACACCAAAAATTTCGGTGATAACTGGATATCAGCGTCCTACGGTGTACACTGGCTACGCACCGTTCGCAATGAACATAGAGCCCGCTCGCTCTTTCACTTGGCTACACGCATTCAGGGTACAGGTTTTTTGTTTTCCAATGAACTGGTAAAAAACGGCTGGAATTATACCTCTCTTACCGAGGACCGCGCCTTCTGCGCCGATGCGGTGGCGCAGGGTTATCAGATATCTTATAACAATGATGCCGAATTTTATGACGAGCAACCCGTTGATATTAAAATCGCAATGCGCCAGCGTATACGCTGGGCAAAGGGTCATCTGCAAGCACTGGTTGAAACAGGACCAAAGCTGCTTAAACACATATTCGTAACAGACGGCGCGGCAAATCGCGATTGTCCGAATGCACACTGGTACAAAAAGCTTTTTAATAACATCAGGCTCCGATTTATGAGTCTTGATATGCTATCGGTAATGTACCCACGTTCCCTGATGATACTTTTTAAAAGAATAATCATTTACTGCTTAAAATCCGCTATGATACTTATGGGCTGGAAATGGTTTGTTTTTGACTTTTTTAAGATAGAGCTTTTTAGTATACGGATTTTTGATGGCTTCAGATTTGGTAGTACTATAGCAACACTTACGGCATCTGTACTTTATGCGTCGCTTGTAAGTTATTTCAAAAACATTGTCACCGCTACATATATTTACATAATTGAGCGTAAAAGAATAGAACATATACCGTTTTTAAAAAAAGTATGGTTTTGCCTTACCTTCCCACTTTTTGATATTATCGGCAAGCTTTCATTACTGATAGCGCTGTTTAAAAAGGTTGAATGGAAAGAAATTCCTCACACCTCAAGCATTAAAATTTCCGACATTAAAAACGGCACGCCGCTTAAAGATAATTACACAACAAAAACATAAGTTAAAAGGATATTCAGTTATTTGCTGAATATCCTTTTTCGTTTAAAGATTTTTAATTGTTTCCATTACATATTCGCTAAATTCAGCGCAGGTTGCGCCGTCAATATCGCCTGTAACTACTACTTTTTTCTCGGTTTCAGTGCAGATAGAAAGCGCCTTGCTAAGCTTTTCTGCCTGCGCTTTAAAGCCAATGTGATTAAGCAGCATCTCAGTTGCCTTAAAAATACTTGTCGGGTTAGCGTAACCGCCTATTCCCTGCTCTATCATACGGGGAGCCGAACCGTGTATCGCCTCAAACATAGCGTAACGGTCGCCAAGGTTCATACTACCGGCTGTGCCTACGCCACCCTGAATCTGCGCCGCTTCATCGGTGATGATATCGCCGTAAAGATTTGGCATTAAGAAAACTTCAAAACCACTGCGTATTTTCTCATTTACAAGATTTGCGGTCATTATATCAATATACCACTCGTCTGCTGTAATTTCGGGATATTCCTTTGCAATTTCGTGGCATATTTCAGAGAATTTACCATCGGTCTTTTTCATAATGTTAGCCTTGGTAACTATAGCAACATTCTTTTTACCGTTATTACGAGCGTATTCAAACGCGGCTCTGGCTATTCGGCGTGTACCCGCATTAGTTGTTACCTTAAAATCAAAAGCCAATGTGTCGGGAATTTCAACACCTTTTGAACCTAACACATATTCACCCTCGGTGTTTTCTCTAAAGAATGTCCAATCTATGTTTTCTTCGGGTACGCATACGGGGCGAACATTTGCATAAAGGTCAAGCTCGCGGCGCATTGCAACGTTGGCGCTTTCAAGTGTGCCGCCTTTGAGTGTGGTTGTAGGTCCTTTGAGAATTACGTGGCAAGATTTAATTTCAGCTAAAACGTCATCAGGTATTGCCTGATTTTTTGCAATGCGATTTTCAATGGTAAGGCCCTCAATATTCTTGATTTCTACCCTGCCGCTTTCAACCTCGTCCTCAAGCAAAAAGCGAAGCAATTTTTCCGACTCGGCGGAAATAATCGGTCCTATGCCGTCGCCGCCGCAAACACCGATAATGATTTTATCAAGTTTGCTATAATCTATAGCGCCGCTATCTTTTTCCATTTTTTGCTGACGTGCAATCTGCTCACGCAATAGTTTTTCAAAATGCGATACCGCATTATTTATATATTGTTCCATATTATTCACCTAACTTCGTAAACGCAAGCAATCCGCCTGCCTTTAAGATTTTCTTTTGACGGTCGGTAAAGTCGCATACAAGCTCTATTTCCTCGCCGCTTGTTTCGTTCTTTAGAATAATTACACCCTTGTCCATACCTTCAAATACATTTGAAAGTGACAGCTTGTCGCCTTGATTTATCTTATCATAATCATCGGCATTTTTAAATGTAAGCGGCATAATACCCGAGTTTATAAGGTTTGCAACGTGAATACGCGCAAAGCTCTTTGTAATTACAACGCGAACACCCAAATACATTGGTACCAGTGCGGCATGCTCACGCGATGAACCCTGACCGTAGTTGCTGCCACCTACTATGATACTCTCGCCCAACGCCTTTGCGCGTTCGGGGAAGGATTTATCACACACGCCAAAGCAGAACTGTGAAAGGTGCGGAATGTTAGAACGGTATGGCAAAATCTTTGCGCCTGCAGGCATAATGTGGTCGGTTGTGATGTTGTCGCCAACCTTAAGCGCAACCTCGGCTGTAAAACTATCTACCTGAGGTTTTGATTCGGGGAATGGCTTAATGTTAGGACCACGTAAAACCTCAACGCTATCAGAACAACTCTCTGGTGCGGGAGCAATAACTGCGCTATCATCAATCTTGAAGCTCTCGGGCATATTGATTACAATGCTGCCGCCAAATGTTGTAGGATCGGTTATTTCACCTGTAAGAGCCGCCGCAACTGCGGTTTCGGGAGAAACGAGATATACGCCTGCATCAGCCGTGCCGCTTCTACCCTCAAAGTTACGGTTAAATGTACGAAGTGAAACACCGGCACTGTTTGGTGAAAAGCCCATACCAATGCAAGGACCGCAGGCCGATTCAAGAATACGTGCGCCGCTTGCAATAATATCGCTAAGCGCGCCGCAGTCAGCAAGCATAGCAAGCACCTGCTTAGAGCCCGGTGAAATTGAAAGGCTTACGTTTGGTGAAATCACTCTGCCTTTGAGCATTGCGGCAACCTTTAGCATATCCATAAGTGAAGAGTTGGTACAAGAGCCAATGCAAACCTGATCAACCTTAGTACCCTTTAACGATTCAACAGTTACTACATTATCAGGGCTGTGTGGGCACGCGATAAGCGGCTTTAACTCATCAAGATTAATATCAATAATCTTATCATAAACAGCGTCAGGGTCACTTGAAAGCGGAATATAATCCTCTTCTCTACCCTCAGCCTTAAGGAATGCTTTTGTAACGTCATCCGACGGAAAAATAGAGGTTGTAGCGCCAAGCTCGGTGCCCATATTAGTAATGGTGGCGCGTTCAGGCACAGTAAGGTTTTTAATGCCTTCTCCACCCCATTCTATAATTGCGCCAACGCCGCCCTTAACGCTTAAAATACGCAATATTTCAAGGCTTATATCCTTAGCTGTTACATAAGGCTTTAATTTACCCGTAAGATTTACCTTATACATTTTTGGCATAGTGATAAAGTACGCGCCGCCGCCCATTGCAACTGCAACGTCAAGGCCGCCTGCACCCATAGCAAGCATACCGATACCGCCACCGGTGGGGGTGTGGCTGTCAGATCCGATAAGGGTTTTGCCCGGCTTACCAAAACGTTCAAGATGAACCTGATGGCAAATGCCGTTACCGGGACGTGAAAAATAAATACCGTGCTTCGAGGTTACCGACTGAATATATCGGTGGTCATCGGCATTTTCAAAACCCGACTGCAATGTATTATGGTCTATGTAAGCAACACTTTTTTCGGTTTTTACGCGTTTAAGACCCATTGTTTCAAACTCTAAGTATGCCATAGTGCCCGTAGCGTCCTGAGTTAAGGTTTGGTCTATTTTAAGAGATATCTCTTTTCCCGCTATCATCTCGCCCGAAACAAGATGCTCTTTAATAATTTTTTGCGCTATTGTTAAACCCATCGTTAATTCTCCCTTTTACAAATATGATGATATGCATTGTTAAGATGCTCTACTATAAGCTTTGACACAAGCTCACTGTCACGCGCAGCCAATGCCTCGTAAATTGCTCTATGCTCTGCCACCGAGGCTTCTGCTCGGCTGGTATTACTAACAGACGCTCTGCGGTATTTTAATATTTTTTTATGTAACGGTTCTAACACATCGTAAAGAACCGTACTACCACTCATTTTATATATCGTTTCGTGGAAACGACTGTCCATAGTTTTTATGCGGTCAGGATCGTTTTTGTCAAGATAAAATTCCTGAAATTCAAGCGCCTCACGAACGATAGACAGCTGCTCGTCAGTATAATTTTGAGCCGCCATAGCCGCAGCCTCGCCCTCAAGCTTTAAGCGAACTGTAAAAATATCATCAAGGTCCTTTTCACTTATACCTACAACAACTACGCCTTTTGGAGCCTCTTCAATCAAATGCTCCTGCTCAAGACGGCGAAGCGCCTCGCGTATGGGTGTTCGGCTAACACCAAGCTCTGCGCTTAACTTACTTTCGGTGAGGGTCTCACCTTTGCTGTATTTACCGCTTAAAATATCGGTTTCAAGGTGTTCAAACACCTGATCGGCAAGCGATATTGTCTTATGCTCTATCATAATTTACCTCCTGAAAAAAGAGATACTTTTTCTTCAATCTCGTCGTTAGAAAGACTGGTTTGTCTGCCGTCCTCATATTCATTGTCAATCCACTCTTTCATTTTAATAACCAGGTCACTGCGCTTATCAACGGCGTTTTCACCCTTTAGATTGTAGTTTTGATTAATCCAGTATGCAATACCTGCAAGACCCGAAGTTTTGCCAAGCAACACAGATACAGGGCGATTTAATATTTTTTCAGTATTAAATATATTATATATTTCCTCGTCCTTAAGCAGTCCATCCGCGTGTATACCTGCCCTGGTTACGTTAAAGTTTCTACCAACAAACGGCGTCATAACGGGTATATCATAGCCCATTTCATTCTTAAAGTATTCGGCAATTTCGGTAATAACAGCAGGCTCCATACCGTCAAACGAGCCACGAAGTGACGCGTATTCCATAACCATTGCTTCAAGCGGAACATTACCCGTTCGTTCACCGATACCAAGCAGCGAGCAGTTAACGCCCGCTGCGCCGTAAAGCCACGCGGTAGATGCGTTTGTAACCGCTTTGTAAAAGTCGTTGTGTCCGTGCCATTCAAGCATTTCACTGGGAACATCTGAAAAGTGTTGTAAACCATATATTATACCGGGAACACTGCGTGGTAAAGCAACCTCGGGATACGGTACGCCATAGCCCATCGTATCACAGGCGCGGATACGTACAGGTATGCCCGCGTCATCCGACATTTTCATAAGCTCGTTTACAAAAGGCACAACAAAGCCATAAAAGTCAGCGCGTGTTATATCCTCTAAATGACAGCGCGGCATAACGCCCGCCTCAAAAGCCTCGGCAACCGCGGCAAGATATGTATCCATTGCCTGACGGCGAGTCATTTTTAGCTTTTTAAAAATATGATAGTCGCTGCACGAAACCAAAATACCCGTTTCGCGAATACCTAAATCCTTTACAAGCTTAAAGTCCTGCTTGTTAGCGCGAATCCAGGTGGTGATTTCAGGAAATTTAAGTCCCAATTCCTGACACTTTTCTATTGCCTCGCGGTCCTTTTTACTGTAAACAAACATTTCAGTCTGACGTATAATTCCGTACGGTCCGCCAAGCTTAGACATCAGCTTATAAAGATTTACTATTTGCTCAACGGTATATGGCTCTACCGACTGCTGACCGTCGCGAAGCGAGGTGTCGGTAATCCATATATCACGCGGCATATTCATCGGCACACGACGGTGGTTAAATGCCACGCGCGGAACATCGTCATAGCTGTAAAATTCGCGATAAAGATTTGGAGAATCCACATCCTGAAGCGAATATTTATAATCATTTTCCTCAAGTAAATTTGTTTTGTTAGAGAGTTCAAGCATCAATTCTCACCTCAGTTGTATAATTGTATACAATTATACAACTATACTTGCTTACTGTCAACCGTTATTTTCAACATTTTTGTCATAAAGCAATGTAATTTCATCGGCAATTTCAGCAAAAATCGATGCTGTGCTCACATTTAATTTGCTATCGCTCATTACTACAACAACATATTCAGGCTTTTCTACCGGAAAAAATCCGCAAAACCAACTGTTTGTAATCTCGGTTCCATCCTCATAATACCGACCCGTTTGCGCAGTAGCGGTTTTGCCTGCGGCGGTACAGCTTTTCGGAGTCGCTTCAACACCTGTACCATTGGAAACCACCGTTTCAAGATAATCCCGTAAAATTGCTGCGGTATCGGCATTCATAACACGGGTTTTAGCACCTTTATCATATATTGCTTCCATACCGTCTTTAATGGTCTTTTCTACTACTGACGGCAGATAATAACTACCGTCACCCGCAATGCTTAAATATAAAGTTAGCATTGATACTGGACTTAAAAGCAAATTACCCTGACCAATGCTCAAATTCGCCAGCGCTCCGTCATTGTCAAGACTGCTGAGTGAAGGTATGGTGCCTGAAGGCGAATAAAGATTTTCACACAATTTAATTTTTGCGCCAAAATTTAGTATAGATACCATTTTATAAATAGGCTCACTACCCAAATTCATGGCAAAATTATAGAAAAAGCAGTTACAAGACTGCGCTATCGCGCCACGTAAATTCATACTGCCGTGTCCTGAAATATCGTGACAACGAAAAACACGGTCAACAATTTTAAGGCTGCCTTCGCAATTAAAAACCTGATCACCTTTTCCCGCTTCAAGAGCGGTAGCAGCAACGCAAGGCTTAAAAACCGAGCCTACGCTATATGCTAACAATGCGCGGTTAAGCATTGGTGAGCCGTCAGACTGTAGGCTTTCGGCGATTGCGTTAATATTAAAGCTGGGTACGCTCGCCATAGCGCGTATTTTGCCGGTGGCCACCTCGGCTACAATTGCGCAACCGCTGTTCATCTTGGCGGCGGCTAATTCAGCAATGCTTTGAATATTTATATCAATCGTAGTTACAACTCCACTATGAACTATGGATATATCGTTTTCAAAAAAAGGCTCAATACCATCTAAAACCTCGCCGTTGCCACCAACGGTAAATACAGCCGAAGCAAATTTTTCACTATACAAAAACTCATCATAAGCCAGCTGCAATCCCGAAACGCCGTGCCCTGTATTATCAGTATATCCAATTAAATGGCAGGCGGAAAGCTCCTCATTTGATTGTTCGTAAACCGTTGCAAAAGCAATGCCCTCACTATTAATAATTTTCTCTGCCTCGCAAACTGCGGGCTTGTTAGTCTTTAATATTTCAAGTGCATTATTAAGCACCTCGCCCTGCGCACAATTGTTAATTGCTAAAACACCCTGGGGTGTCGGCATTACCGCGGCGACCGTTTTGCAAGCGTTGTTGGTAAGCGGTACCATATTACAATCATAAATTGTTCCTCTGAGGCGCGATAAATTTATTTTATATAAAGACTGCTCGGTTGCTACAGTACTGTAATTATCTGTTATGATCACAGCAACCCTTAAAACACACGATAACAGTAGCATAATAACAACAAAAAATGAAATTACTGCACGTGAAGCAAAAAGCTTAGCATAAATAATATTTTGCATAAAATCACCAAAAATATTATTGGCAATATATTTTATATAATGCAAAAAAACAGACCCTCTCGGGTCTGTTTTTAAATTGCTTATTAGTCTGCGTCGCCATTCGGGAACCAGATAGCCTGTGAAGCGTCATCCAAATCCTGATAGCAGCGTACCCAGTCAATGTAAAGATTGAACGGATAATCACCCTTAACAAGCTTACGAGAATCATTAACCTTGAAGTTGTTAGGTGTATAAATCATCATATCAATGAGGAAATAGTGCCAGAGGTTGTATCCAACACCGTTGTTATTCTTAGAAATATCCTCAATAATGCCGTCACCGTTTACATCAAAGTAGTCGTATGCGGGATCCCAATCAAAGTCAAGATACGGTTCGCCGTCCATAGCAACAGTACAGTGGTTTTCGGTATAGTGGAATGAGTAAACGTGATATTCCTGGTTGATAGTTTCTGGATCAAAGTAGTAAGCCCAGTCGTATATACCGTCCTTAACAGCGCCGAGAATGTTATCGCTACCTGTAGCAGGATAAGTAAATGAATAAGCGTAGGTGTTACCTGAAGCACTCATATTAGTAAACGGTCTTCTGCGATATTCAAATATATCAATCTCGGTACCGTCATCAAAGTGCAAATAAATCGGATAGTAAACAAACTCCTTATCAACAACATTACCGTCAGTGTCGAGCACATCCTTGGTTAAAATGCTGCCATCAATTGCGTATCTGTCACCAACCTTAACTGCGTATTTTTCCAAATCCTCGTCGCTGAGCATAAGACTTGTTTTATAAGTATCGTTAGCCCAAGAGTATCCGCCTTCTACATAAGCGCGATTGAAAACTTCCTTAACCTGATCGTCGGTAAGAGCCACAGCTGTATCGGGAACTATTATAGAACCAACACCGTTGTCACTATACCATTTATGAAGTGTGGTAGTAGCGTGGTCAGAGTCTGCAAAGCTTTCAAACAAGTCAAATTCTATTGTCCAGAAAACCTTGTTGTACTGACCGTAACCGTCATCAAAGCTATAGTTAGGCAGTCTGGTATTGTCAGAGTTTGACATTGTCCATATAGCAGGGAATGCGCCACGTCTGTAAGGTAAGCGAGCGCGGAACTCAAAGTAACCGTTTCTGAACTGGAATAAGCCTTCGGTATGTAAGTCACCCGATGAAGCGTAGCCCATAGCTGCGTTACCTTCATCATAGTAACGGTCAGCGGTAAGACGAAGTCTACCGTTTTCTACATACTGGAAGTGAGGATCATTATGAACCGAAACGAAGTCGTCAGAACGCTCGTCACCAAATTTTGACTGTGCCCATTTTTCGCTATTGTTGAATTCATAACCGTCAAACTCATCGCCCCATACATAGTCGTATGTGATGCCGTTAAGTGTTACCTGTGACTTAAAGTCGTCTGATGTACCGCTAAGGGTAGCAACCTGACCCTCTTTAAGCTCAAGCGTTTCAAACCATTTTTCTGCTTTGGTAACCATTGCAAAATGGCCACCTTCAATAATAAGGTCGTCGCCCTTTACCTTAACGCCAAATTCATTTTCGTCAAGGTTTGACTTGTAGTAAGCAGTATCACCAACAAGGATCTTCTTAGCGTCCTCGGCAACCTCAGAATCCTTAAGCACCTTAAGCTTTAAGCCAAGTTCGTCCTTAATATATTTTTGAAGGTCATAAGCCGAAATGCGAGCAAAAGCGGTATAGTTGATGTAACGATCGCTAAGAGTACCGTCAGCATTTAAAGTAGCACTTTCCTTACGGTTATCCCATTCTTCAAATGCGTAAACAATGACATAATCCTCGGTTATATTGAGTGAAGTGTATTCATAGTCAAATTCAGGAACGATAGGTTCTTGCCATTCAACATAGCTTTCATCCTCAGCAACCTCGGGAAGCGGACGTTCGGGCAAGCCCGCTTCTTCTTCTTCAACATCAGGCTGGGTATCCCCGGAAGTATCCTGAATAATACTTTGATTATTATTGGTGTTGGTATCGTCTTCAGGAGCTTCAACGATAACCTGTTTCTTTATGATTACCTTTTTCTTCTTTTTATTTGTAGTCTCCTGCTTACAACCTACGGTTGACAAGAGCATTAAAGCAGCAAGGAGAAAACAGATAATTTTTTTCAAAGAACTGTTAAAATTCATATAACCCATCCTTTCCTAATTAGTCAATAACTTCAACAAGATTCTTCTTGGAAACTACAGCAATAATTGCGCAAGCCATAATTGCAGAAACCAAAGCTGCAATAGTAACTACATCGCTGGTGTTAGGTGACAATGAGCTACTGCCTGTGCCAACACCAATAAGCTTACCGCCGTTAAGAGTGCCGTCAAGCTTACCGATTACGATATCATCAAAATAGAGGCTTGAGCCACCTGTTGCGCGGATAGATATCCACTTGGTCTGAGCTGTGAATGAGTAAGAATACTGCACCCACTCGCCTACCTCAAGACCTGTTACAACTGCCATATTTTCAGCAGCAACCTGAGTATCAAGGTAAACAGGCTTTTCATTATGAACTAATGTAAGCAAGGTAGCAGGGTTATCTGCCTTATCGGTTGCTACCCAGAATTTAATTGTATAAGCACTACCCGGTTCGAGCATCTGCTCATAGTTAAGGAGCATATCGGCAGGCTCGGTATTGGTATCTAACAAATGCATAGACTTAGCGCCGTTACGAACGTAAGCGTTCTTGTAGCCGCCCTTAGCACCTGGCTTGTTAAGACGCCAACAATCACTGTCATAATCCCAGATTGTATCGGTGTATTCTTCAAAGTTCTGAGTAATACCTGTTGCTTCCCATTCGGCAAAGAGCTGTAAATCTCTTGGCGGGAAGTAATCTCTGTCATATAAGTATGAGAGGTCTTCAAATACGTGCCAACCCTTGAATTCATAACCATCGCGTGAAACTACAGGCAATGTAAGCGTTGAATACATACGGCCAACCATATCTTCAACAACAACCTCATCGGTGTTTGTAATAAACGAAACTGTTACTTCAGGTGGGGTGAAGTTAGTATCAGAAAGCTTGATATATTCTTCTTCTTCACGGTGTTTTGCAAAGATCGAAGGAATTGGTGTACCGCCATCAATACAAAGCCATGTTGTCTGGTCTTCAGCGTCGGGATCGTACTCATCTACCCAATCAAGACCGGTCATTATTGCCTTTGCGGTTTCACCGACACGCTCGGCGGGTGAGGTGAGTTTTGTGATTCCGTCATCAGCATGACGCTGTATAGATTTGGAGAAGTAGTATACATCGTCCCATGTAATAGTAATATAGTCAGCATTACCAGTTCTCCAAGTCTGACCTGCGTTACCGCCCATTACCTGATTACAACACTGTGGTAATGAAACGCAGTCTTTAATAGTACAACCGTTTGCCCACTCCAAACCGATAAGAGTACCACCATAGTAGTTATCGATAATTTTGCTGATACTGCCGAAAAATCCGCAGTTTTCCATAAGGATACAACCGCTTGCAGTACCTACAAGACCGCCTGCATATTCAGCAGAAACATAGCAGGACGCATCGGCTATACAGTTTATAATTTGTGGCTGTAATGCCTGGAACTCGGGATCCTGTCTCTTAACTGCGTTGCCAACAGCATCCTTTGGCTCCATATACCAGTTGGTACTGTTCCAAGAGTCAACACAACCTACAAGAACACCCGCTGCATCATTTGTAAGATCGCGGTTCATATTGAGATATGCCTGTGACATAGCAATGTTCTTAATTGTACTGCCCTTACCTAACTGTGGAATAAGACCTGTACGAACATACTCTGACTGAGGACCTGTATGGTCATAGAAAAGACCGTATATAACATAACCGTCACCGTCAAGGCTTGAATTTACAAAGCCGCTGTATACCTGAGTTGTTCTCTGAGTATACCACTGGTTACAACCAATCTTATCAGCCCAAAGAGGACTGTTAACATCGTTAAGATAAATATCAGCAGTTAAAATATAGTGCTTACCGCTGCTATTATTCTGCCAGATTGCTAATGCCAACTGCTCAGCAGTTTCAATCTGATATGGGTCGTCAACAGTACCGCTACCGCCTGCAAACTTGGTAGCTCTTCCGCCTGACCAAGGCTGACCTACTGCACCTTCAACAGATGCCGCAGCGCCGGTAGGAGCGGGATAGTCGTTTGCTACTGCCTTCCAAGCAGGAGTTGAACCTTCAAAGCCAAGTCCGGACATACTGCTCTTAGCGTCTTCGCCCTTCATTAGAGTGCCGTCAACAACGGTGATACCCTCTACCTCGTCACCTTCAACGTTTGTATAAACATTTTTAACCTCAATATTAACAGAAGAAACGTATGGTCTTGCATCTACTGATACGCAAGCGCTAAGCTTTGCAAAACCAATGCAATCGCCAAAGATACCTGCTGATGCGGATATAATGTTAGAAAACTTTGCTACAGAGTAGCCAACGTGACCAACAACGCCACCGTTTACAGCACTACCGCCAAACTCAACGCTATCCTTAACCGTAATAGCGTCAAAATTAATTACCATAAGCGCTCTCTCGCCAACCGCACCAACAACGCCGCCTACAGCGCCTTTATTTGCAGTAAGAGAAGAATCAGCAACTATAAGGTTATTAATGGAGGCAGGCGAACCAACCACAGGGATAAGACCTGCGTATTCACCGGCCTGCTTGCCGTCATAATAAATACCGCTAACGGTTTTAAAGTTACCGTCAAGTGTTCCCTTAAATTCAGGAACATCGTTTGAAGTGAACCATTTCTTTGCGTTCTTGGTCCAATCAGCTGCGGTAGTATCGTTAATCGCAATGTCTTTAGCAAGCTTGAAATTCAAATTGCTGTTATCACAGGTAAGCATAAGAGCAAACTCTTCGGCAGTTGTGATAACATAAGGTGTGGTAGATGAACCGTCACCCTCAAAGAATTCGTTAGCTATAGTGCCTGCGCCCGCAGACTTTGTGCGATATACCTTAGGAATAGGATAGCCGTTTTCGTTATATGTCCACTTTTCAGCGTCAATACCGTCTATCGCATCCATACCCTGAACTGCTGAGGGCTCAACATTATACATAAGACCTGTACGTTCCTTAGTATAACCTGAAGCGTTATTTACAAAGCTTGTTCCGGCAGCATAATAACCGTTAAAGTATGCGGCTATTGTGCCCTTTGCGGTGTATTGGTATACATATTTTTTACCGCTTGAAATCTCATAGCCACCGTTTTTGGTGTCAACAACAGGCTCACCTGTAGTTTTGTCAAGCTTGATTTCACCGTCATAGTTATACCACTTAGTGCCGTCGCATGTATTGGTATAAACATTGGTATAGGTTGAGTTGTGGAATGCATTGGAACCGTAATAAAGAGTATGAGGAACTGAGTCCATAATGATACAGCTGGTAATTGTTGCAGAGTTAAGTCTGTGCAAATTACCAACAAGACCGTATGTAATGTCGCGTGTTGCGTGCTTAGCAATGTTGTCATATACCAAGCTGTCAGAAAGCTTCATTTCGCTACCGTCGCCAACAACGCTCTTACCAAACAATACGCCTGCATTATCAATTACTTCACCGTCTCCGGAGTTAGAAATGATTACGTTACCGTGAGCCACGAGGTTGCGATATGTAATGATCGCATGGTTATTACCGTCAGGTCTGTTATTATAGCCAATAAGAGCAGAAGCGTACCTACTGTTAAAATATGAGTTCTTAATAGTGAGGTTTGAAACCGTTACGCTATATGAAGCATGAGGAATAATACCTGCGTAATTAGTGCCGTTAGCCTTAAGACCGTAAACCTCAACGCCGCTACCGTCAAGCTGACCCATAAACGCATTTACTGACTGCCAAACGAGACCCGCATTAACTGTAGCGCCCTCAAGTGCAGCCTTAACCTCTTCAGCGGTCATATCTTTGCTGAAATCAACAGTAGAATCTGTGTTGCTAAGATTAAACGCCTTCACATCTTCAGCAACCTTAAATGCAACATATTGGGTAGAAAAGGTCTGACCGTTTGCATCGTAAAGGTTACCTGTTACAACAGCGGCAAATTCGTTTGCCGTTTCAATAATGTAAGGGTCAAACTGAGTACCGCTACCTTTTGCATAAGTTACAAAATCAGTAGCAAAACCCGTGAAATCACTGATTTTTGTACCCTTAGCTTCAGTATAATAAACACTGTCGCCGTCATTACCTACGAAATCTGAATCGTAAGTGCCGTTTAAGGGATATGTAACCGTTTCGGTATCGGTTGAATCATCGGCCGAAGCAACAAGTGTAACGCCTGCAAACATCGACAGCATTGACACCGCCAATATTGCAAAAACAGATACAAATGAAACAATTACTCTGCCCTTGCTCAATAGTTTTTTCATTGAACAACCATCCTTTCGCTTATAAAAAGCAAATTTTCAGCGGAAATTTGACATTTTTTGAACATAATTTTGACAAAAAGCGCACAAACCCACACTGTATAATTACATAACATATAATATCAAATTTTTGTTGATAAGTCAATAACAAATATACAATTTTTTAAATGTTTTTTCATTTTTTTTGTATAAATTATCATTTTTACACAAAATGGTAAATCAACAAAAAAACATCTGCTATATTTCTATAGCAGATGCGAAAAATAAAGTTTAAATATCGATTAGTGAGCGTTAACCTGCTGCTCGATATACTTGTTAAGGTTGTCAACACCCTTCTGAACTGCTGATTTAACAGCTGCCATCATTGAAGGAACCTGTGAAGGGTCAGAAGAAGTCATAATTTTATAAACTTCAGCATCATCATCAATACCTGAGATACCTTCGTTAAGGTTATATGTTGTGTAGTAAGGATTGTAGTTGTTGGTCTCAGCATAGAGAGCGCAAAGCTTGAAGAAGAATGTCTTAGCCTCTTCGGTAAGGAATGAAGAGTTAAGATCATAGTTATTAACATCAAGGTACTCGCTGAGGAATAAGCCGCCTGCAACTGCTGCCTTGCTGCCTGTAGCAGGGTTGTCGTTACAGCCCTTCATAATGCCCCAGCCACGGAAAAGACCTGTAACGGGTCTTTCGCCACCTTTTTCAAATGAAGGCAAATAGTAGAAGCCCAAGTCATTATAGTTGGTATGTGTAGCAAGGTTACCGTCGGTACGAAGTGACCAGAGGTGAGTTGTTGTAATAGCAACTGTGCCGTTGATAAGACCACCGGTAGCACCTGATGTGAGATACTTATCCTTAAAGCCCTGAGCAACCTTCTGGAAGATTGCGGTTGTACTGGAGTCAATACCGTTTACAATGCGGTTGTTGCTGTCAACCTTGTATACAGAGCCGCCTGCCATATTAAGAAGACCGTCAATGTTGTTATAGCTTGCGCCGTTACAACCGTCAAGCTCAGCAGTCTTCTGACCGATCATAAGATATGAATCAAAGGTCCAGTTGCCTGCCTTATCAAGCTCTTCAGGTGTTGGGCAGTTTGCCTTTGCAAGAAGGCTCTTTGAATAGGTAACCATATCAATTTCAGTCCAGAAGTTACCCATTGTATCACAAAGGTAGGGCGAACCGTTATAGGTAGAAAGCTTAAATGTGTTCTGGTTCCAAAGCTCGTGCTCGTAGTTAATCTTAGCAGCGTCAAGTGACTGGAAGTAACCTACGTAGATAGGAGCGTCACCGTTTGAACGACCAACTGTAGGAGCCTTGCCTGCCGCGATTAAAGCAGTCATTTCTGCGTTGTAGTTTTCAAGAGTAGGAACGATGATTTCAACTTCAATACCGTATTCCTGTGTGAATTTAGATACTACATAGTCAGTACCGTCATCCTTAGGATCGATAGTAGAAGCAAAGATAATCGTTGTGCCCTTGTAATCATCAGGATTTGCTAAAACTGGGCTGTCGGAATAAGGTGAGTCTGAACCGCCACTTGAAGTTGTGCCTGTACCGGATGAGGTTGTTGTTGAACCACCTGATGTGGTAGTTTGCGCACCGCCACTTGTTGTACCGCTGCTTTCGCCCTGAATGTACTCAGTTTGGTAAATAGTCTCATACTCAACTGAAGAACCGTCGTCTACGGGCTTGCTGCAGCCAGCAAGTGCAAACACTAATACAAGTGTAAGCATAATGGCAATTGCGCGTTTTGCTGTGTTGAACATTTTTTTTACTCCTTTATAAAGTATTTTTTAAGAGTCGTGTGGGTAACCACACCGTATGTAATATAACTGTATTTATACAAGCAAAACCAATTGGCACACTAATACAAATACAATTATATCTTCTACATATAGAATTATATTCTCAAACGCCCCTTTTGTCAACATAATTTATTAAAATTTTTGTAAAATTCAATATGTTTTGGTGAAAAAGTATACAAAAGAATAAATTCCAATTTTAAAAATAAATTAAATAAAAATGAGATGGCGTAGCCATCCCATTTTCAAATTATCCCGTAATACCAACTCGGTCAATACTTTCAACAAATCCACGCTGTATAAACATATAGAATATAAGCATCGGAGAAATGAACAGCAAGCACGCTGCCATAACGGCTGATGCGTACTGAGGTGTACCGCCGTAAATGGTGTATATAGCGCCAAGCCAGTCGTCAATATTACTTAAGGTTACCGAAAGTGTTGAATCGGTAGTAAGGTAGACACCTGCAAGCAATGTGTCATTCCAATGCCAGATAAGTGCGAACACCAAAACCGTTATAAACACAACGCTTGATGACGGAACAGCAATTCGCAAAAAGGTTTTAAACGGACCTGCGCCGTCAACCCAGGCAGCCTCTTCAAGCTCGCGTGGCAGTCCTGTAAAGAACTGAATATAGATGTAAATCAAAACACCTGAGCGAAGACCGACACCCAAAATTGAAGGCAGCCACATTGTCAAAACAGTGTCGCTGATATCGGGGGTTAAAACCTTGCCTACAGCCGACCAATCGGCACCAAAAAGACTACCTATCCAGGTAATAAGTGCTTCAAGACCATGTCCGATATACAAAAAGTCGATATTGGTAAAGTTTACAACACGAGGTACAAGCAAAAGCATATCAGGCATAAGAATTGTTAAAAACAAAACGCCTGTAAGCAGCTTTTTACCTTTAAAGTTAAATCTTGCAAAGCCGTAGCCGATAACAGCGCAAGAGGCAACCGAAAGTAACGCGCTTATGATCTCGTACTTAACTGTATTTAAGAATGAATCAACATAGTCAAGCGCATAAAACGCTTTTTGATAGTTTTCAGCGATTTCAAACTCAGTAGGAATCCAAACGCGAGTACCGTTTGTAAAAGAGGTTGGCGCAGATATTGATGTTATTATCATATAAAGCAATGGGTAAATAATAATAAAACCAATTGACATCAAAAGCAAAAATCTAAAGATAGAATATACTACGCTACCACCGATTTTTGTATACTTAAGCGCTCTCAGACGATCAGCTTCAGAAATATTTTTAAATGGGTTTTTCATTATATTTCAGCCTCCTGTCTTACGCATCATAACGCTTTACAATAAACTTGGTATACAAGAATATTACAAAGCCCATAATTGCCGCAACAATTATAAAGTAGAACCATATCATCGCAGACGGCATATCGTACTGCGCGCCGCGTATCTTAAGATATACCTGCTCAATAAGAGGATTTCGCTCGTTTGTAAAGAGCTCAACCATGGTAAATATACTAACAAGCAAGGTAATACGCGAAAGCATTGGGAATGTGATAAACCAGAATTCCTCCCACTTGGTAGCGCCTTCAACCCTTGAAGCCTCATAAAGAGTAGCAGGGATTGACTGAAGACCCGAAAGGAAGAGAACTATCTGAATACCGCAAGACCAGATAAGGTTAAAAATATTATTGATTGCGGTTGAAACAAATTCAGCAATCTCGGTACTGAAGTTAAACGCATTTGTTAAATCTTCAACCGATATAAGACCCGCCGACATACCTGCCGATGTACCCATATCGGTAAGGCTCTCGTCTGTGGTAGTGAATATCATATTCATAACATAACCCGTAGCGATTATAACAGGCAGGAAGTAGAGTGCTCTGAAGAATATACGACCGCGGAACTTTTGGTTAAGCATCATAGCCAAAACAAGACTGAGAACCAGAATTATAGGCAATGAATACGCCATCTCCGCAAGTGATTCGGTAAGCCATGTTGTGTAATTAGGGTCGCGCTTTAACAGCTCAACAAAGTTGTCAAAGCCTACCCAAGTAGCTTTAAAACCGCCGGAGGTAATAGCAACTGAAGAAAACGCGTAAATAATAGACTGAATAATTGGAATAAAGAAGAAAACAATCAGACCGATTAACCACGGCAGAATGAACATAATGCCGTAGCGGGATTTTAACTCTTCAATACCGCGACCTTTTTTTAGCTTAGTCTTCATTATGCTGCACCTCCTGTTATAATATAGCTTTGCGCTGCGCACTCACCTGCCGGTGTTGTAGCGGCAGAGCTGTTATAGTTTACGTAAACCGTAACGCCGTTATCAAACACTGTGCAATGAACGCCTGAAGCAATTATTGTATTTGAAACTATCTTTGCGCCGTCAATGCTTTCGTAATAGTCAGCAAGATCAGCATAGGTTGAAAGAATGTCTTCCTTTACGCCCGAGTACACGGTGCTGAAGAAGTACGGATAATCAGCGTCTATAAGGGTGTTATCCCACTGATTAATAACGGTATAATTAAGACCTACGCCGCCTTCAACAGCGCCCAAAATTATTCTTTGGGGCTCTATTGCAAGATTGATTGACTCACTCGTCATAGGAACATAGCCCTTAAATACCATTGAATAGAACGGAACATCTTCATAAAATGCATAACCGCTGTCAGATGTTACAGGAGCATCAACGATAAGGTCAGATAATAATGCTGCATAATCGTTGGCATCGGAAGCCATAAGCTTCTGATCGCTATCTTTAACCTGTTTAAGTGCTTCAACAACTGCCGCGCTGTAACCGTTTCTTGCATTAAAGTCAACGGTTGAGCTTGGGTCAGAATAGTCGGAATAAGCATATGAAGTAAGGGTTTCAAGCGAAATACCGCCCATGCTCCACTTGCTGTTTTGCTCTAACGCTTTACCTACCGCATCGCCAAAATTAATAGGACGAAGGAAACGGTAGGCCTTATCGGTAAGATTGCTACGGTTAGCCTTATCGGCAACATACTGCTCCGCTTTAATAATACCACTGTTCATAACAGCGTCACTATAGTACGAAAATCCGCTACCCGAAGAACTGAATCTTACAAGGTCGTAATCAAAGTACAAATCTATTCCCTTTTCACCGCAAAGCGAAGAAAGATTTTTAAGCTTTGAAGCCGAGCCGATATTGCTGTCTACGGTAAATCCACCGCCAATTTCACCAATATCAACACCCGTTGAACCAAAGCCTTTAAGCTTAAGCGAAAGATTGTCAATCTTTTCCGACAGCTCGCTGATAATAGAACCTGCCTGCTCAACAGTAGTTGTTGGATAAACTGTTTCGTAAGGAACACCGAGGAAGGACTTAGTAATCTGAGTACCGCCTATAATGTTAATATTCATAGCCTTTTCTTCACCGTTTTCGGTAAGGCCTTTTTCGTTAACCAGATAATCGCGATAAATATCAGCCATTGCATCATAATTTGCATTTTCACTGCTCAAAGGATAGAAGCGGATTGATACGGTACCCTCAATCATATTTTCGGGGTAAATATTTGCATAATATGTCCGCTTAAATGTTCTTGCCATATGATTGGTATAACCGCGAAGCTGAAACGACGGATAAACTGTTGAGAAGTTATATGATGTACTGCCGACAATTGAATTGAGCGTTGCGGTTTCGGCGCCGTTATCAATGATAACAAAGCCGCCCTTGTCGCCGTTCTTATAACCGTAAACAGGCATACGAATTGATTTTTCTTCGCTTGGAATATATTTGTCTTCCATAGCGTAGTCATCACCATATACATAGCTGTTATACTTAAGACCCTGCGCATTATACGAATTAACATTCATTAACGCACCTGAGCCGGACGGGATAAACAAGTACGAATCTTCCGAATCATTCTCAACAGAGTTAAGGAACGGAGCCAAGGAAACATAGGTAATACGAAGCTCACTCTCCTGAATTTTAGTTGAATCAATTGATATACTTAAATAATCGTCCTTGAGCACATAATCAACGGGAACCATAAATTTCTGACCGTCAAAATAATACTCAATAGTAACTCCGTTTTCAATCTTCTTTACAACTGTGCGACCGCCCGTTACAACAGCATCAGCGCTTGTAGCACTATAGTTACCGCCGCCGAGAATATTAACGTCCATATAACCGACCTCTATAGCCGATTGAGTAAACGTATGATCCTTGATAGGTAGACCAAAATCGTCATACCTTACTTCGCCGCTGGACTTAGGACAAATATCCCACTTAGTACCCGTAGCAATATCTACAAGATAAACGCTACCTGTGTCTGCAGCATATTCCATAGCATATTTGCTGTTCTGAGCGATTACTTCGCCTTCGGCTAACACAGAGGTTGTAACCTCGGTGTCAAAAGCCTTTTGTGAGGGTGTAAAATCACCCTCACCGCAAGCTGTAAGGCTAAAAAGGAGGAACAAACAAAGAATTATACTGAAAATACGTTTTTTCATAATTTTTTCCTCCTTTTAAATAGTGAGTATTTCGGTTATAAGCGTTGCAACAAACGCACCGAACTGCTGAATAAGAATAATGAGCATTATAAGCAAGAATACGATAATTGCCATACCGAACAATGTAAGTACGGTAGTCCAAACAAACTTGCCCATTGTATAGTCGTGAATCTTAAGCATACCGTTCACAAGCATAATTGCAAAATAAATGATAGCTAAGGTTGAAAGAATACTTAAGAAGCTTGCTTCAACAGGTAACAACACATTAGAAAGAACAATATGAATTATACCTGAAAGGATAAGTGGCTGCAGGCTATAGCAGGTAACAATGATAATTTCCTTCATTTTACCTTTACCGCCAAGCAAGGTAGACACCATCCAGTTGGCTACTATCCAAAGCACTACAAGACCTACCGAGCGAACAAACACCAAAATACTGTTAAATGACGTGGGGTCGTAGTTTGTAAACATAAATCCGCCGGCTATCGTCTCCATAACCGTAACAACATAATAGAGTACCACAAGCAATAAACAAAGCGGTAATGAACCAAGCTTCTTTTCTTTAATATCCGTAAAGCTGTTTGACGGATGTAAAGCCGTAGAAAACATAAGATTCAGGGACGGATTTTTAATAAATGTAACCTTTTTCTTGTTAGTTATAAACATAAATGCTATCGCACCGATAACCAATACAACCAACAAGATGAATATTATGGTAAAGTTGTCGCTTATAAAGTCTTTACGCACATATTCAAACGCAACGGCATAGGTAGCTTTATCGTAGCCTAATTTTGCATAATAAAGTGCTTGCTCATAGTTCTCTTCTTCAAGATAAGCATTAGCAAGACCGCTATATGCCAGCTGACTATTGGCATCCTGCGCCAAAACCTGCTCCCAGCCGTCCTTAACTAAATCATAATCACCCTCGATTGTTAGATAGTTAAGCTCTTTTACCATTTTGCCGTAATCATTAAGATTAAACACGGTAATAAATCCGGTTCTCTTATCGGCGATTAAAACATGCTCGCCATTGTTTTTGAGAACCATTGCGCAGGCTTCAACAAAAGTGCCCTGCTGGTCACCCATACGCATACCGCCACCGAATACACTGACTGTTCGGCCAAGGCTATCGTAAATAAACACCTTACCGTAGCGTGAATCAAGAGCGTAAATATAACCCTGATCATCTACCTCAATATCACAGAAGTCCTGCTTATACATATCATCAGTACCCAAAAGCCTTGCGTCACCGAAATAGTCACTTTTCTTTAATATGTTTTCGCCGGTACCTGGACTTAAACGTCTGATCATAATCCTACGCGCCGCCGCGGTTGTATCGGTAAAACCGTTACTGGTATAGATAAAATCCTCGTTATCTACCGTTATATCAACGAAAGAATAAGGTATTTTCTTGGTTGAATTTTCGTATTTTTCAACATTAGGGAACAAACGATTTGAAATATTTGTAAGAACAGAAGCAACCGTTGCGTTTACAACATTTGCGCCGTAAAAGCCTAAGAAGGTTCTGTCGGGTGAATAAAGCAATGCGCCATAGTATCCACCGTCACTTACTACATACATATAGCCGTTAGAGTCACGTGTTATTTTTGTAGGCTTGAATGTGAAATCATCGGGTATAAGAGAAGATTCAGGCACAGTAATTGTGTCAAGAAGCTCGCCCGCCTGATTTATCATATAAATATTGCCGCCTTCGGTATTACATACATAAAGGACACCGTCACTATAATAAATACCCTTAGCGTTATCGTAACTGATAGAACCGTTAATCTGGCCAATTTCAGTTACAAGATTATACTGTTTGTCTAAAACGACAATTCGTGAACTTTTTTCAAGAATATAAATATTATCGTCATTGTCTTTGCACATTGCGTTGATTTCTTCAAGACGCTCAATGCCGAGGTCTGCGGGGTCAATAAGCTTTTCAACTTCATACATTGACTTAGTATATACTGCTTTACCGTTTGTGGTTACACCGGTCCAATAGGTATAACTATCAACCGGAACAGCAGCCGAAACAGAAGTCATAGTGCCCGCTAATAAGCATATAGCCAAAATCACAGCAAAAAGACGACATAATGCTTTTTTCACTGTTTTCATCTCCTTTAAAATATTAGCAAACTTATTCCTTAATACCTGCGCTGCTCATTGATTCAGCAACACTGCTTTGAGAAACAAGGAATACGAGTATTGGCGGTATCATCATTATGCAGGTAACAGCCATTGCAGAACCTGAACGAGCAACACCACCGGCAGTAATCTGTGTTACTACCTGAGGTAAGATTTTGAGTTCTTCGGAGAAAATCTTACCGCCGGGAACTGTTTGCCAAATATCACGGAAGGTGAAAAGTAGTAATGTAAGCCAAATTGGCTTAATGGTTGGCATTACTATAGACCAGAAAACCTTAAACTGATTTGCGCCGTCAATTTTCGCAGCTTCAAGCAATGCATCAGGAACGTAACCCTCAATATACTGCTTACCAAGGAATACGCCCATTGTTGACGCCATCGGCGGCAAAATGTATATCCAATATGTATCAAGCAGTTTAAGATTTGAGAAAATCAAATACTGAGGAACAGCAAGCGTATACGAGTTAAACATAAGCGCAAACTGAATAATCCAGAAAATTGTTTTACGTCCCTTAAAGGTAGCCTTTGAAATAGAGTAAGCTGCCATAAGAGCGATAAAGATATAAATAAATGTGGTAACAAAGGATATAACCACGCTGTTGAATATATATCTTGACAGCGGAACTCTAAGACTTGCCATAAGGTCAGGCAATATTGTATAGTTGCCTATCGTTGGACGATGTACAAGAAATCTTGGTGGGAATATGAGCAATTCATCAAGCGGTTTAAGTGATGTGCACACGCAATAGATAAGCGGTAGCATTGAAAACAAACCGCCCAACACCAAGAACAAAACTAATGCAACGTTACCGGCTGTTGATCGCGTGTAGCGCTTGACTGCAGATTTTTTGCCACGTTTATCTTGAAAATACCGTTTAATTCTTGTACCAAAACTCAATGTTGTAGAATTAGTCATTACTGCAGTCACCTCACTTTTCAAACATTTTAAGTATTTTACCTACAAGCAATCGGGCAGCAACCATCATAATAAACAGTACCACCGACATTGCACAGGCATAACCAAGTTCATATCGCACAGTAGCCATATCGGTCATAAGCGATACTATCGTATCAACCGCATAGCCTTTACTTGGGTAACCCGCAAGCTCAATCATGATCGTACTAGCACTGAAAGAGCTTTGAATCTGCATAACCGCACTAAACAAAAGCATAGGCTGCATTGCAGGCAAAGTAATGTAACGTAATTCTTGCCAACGGTTTCTGATACCGTCGATAGCGCCCGCTTCGTACATATCGCGGCTTACATTCTGCAAACCTGAAATATTTGAAAGGAACGAAACACCCATACTCTGCCACAACTGTACCACAATTATGATCGGCATAAGGTACGCCTCTGTCTTAAGCCAGATAACCGGCTCGGTAATGATACCAAGTGAGAGTAAAAGACTGTTTATGTAACCGTAGCTGTCACCTGCGAAAGCAACCTTCCAGATAAAGTAGGCGTTACCAACAAGCGAAGGTGCATAAAACATAAACGAAAGCACCGCACGTGTTTTGGGCTCAAACTCATTTACAAACCAAGCAAGTACAAAAGACATCAAAAAGCCTAAAGGACCTGCAATAATTGCAAAAACAAGGGTGTTTCTGGCGGTTGTGCCAAATGTTGCATCTTCAACAATCATTCGGCGGTAGTTGTCAATACCTATAAACTTAGGTGTAGAAATCATATCGAATGAAGTAAAGCTCAAAACGATAGACGAAAGTATAGGCAAAATTGTAAATACAAAGAAGAAAATCAAGAAGGGAGCAAGCATTATAAGCATTGGAATATGCTCGGTCAAAATTTTGTCTTTTGAAGCCTTGCTTAATTTTCTTGATGCCGCTGGCATTACTGCCGCATTACCGTCATTATTTTTAAACATAATCTGCTCTCCCCTCCTTAATAATATTCGCTAATCTTACGTTCAATTTCGCGGTCGGCAACCTTAGACCATTTGGTAACGGCGTCTTTAACCTTAGCGTCATCTTCAATTACTGACCAATAAGCCTGGTCAATAGCACGTGTTACGTCATATGAACCCGGAACTTCGCCAACCTCGTTAACCTGCTGCCACTGCTTGTTAAGTATTACAAGATCATCCTTATCCCAAGCAAGTGAATTAAATGCCTCTACATTAGATACTGCAGTACGTCCGATCATACCAAGTAAGGACTGCAGATTATTATTGTATCTTGTCTGAGTCTCAGCAGAAGTCCACCATTTAAGGAACATCCACGCTTGATCTTGTTTCTCAGACTTTTTAATTATTGCGCAACCTGTGCCTGAACCTGCAACCGAACGGTTAATTGTGCCATCTTCCGCTTCGGTACCCGGTACCATTGCAATGCTCCATCTGCCGCGAATTTCGGGTGCGGTAGCATAGAACGACATATATGTGGTGTACGGAGCGATACCCAAAGGCATTACACCTACACGCAAGCGGTTGTAGAAGTCGGCTTCTTTATAGAAATCGTATTCAAGATAGAAGTCGGTCCACTGCTCAAATACATCTAAAGCCTTTTTGCTTGTAATTGCGGTAGCTGTACCCTCTTCATTATAGATAGAAAGACCGTTCTGCCACATAAGCGTCGGATAAATATGAAGGTTACCGATACCTTGGTTAACAGTAGTAGATGTAGTAATCTGTGTGAAGGGTACATAAACGCTCATATTGTTACGCTGAATAATTGTAGCGCAGTACAAAAATTCATCCCATGTTTGTGGAACCTCAAGACCCAACTCTTCAAGCACATCGTTACGGTAGAACATAAGCATAAAGTTCTGAGTATCTGGCAGCGCGTATGTTGCGCCTTTGTATGTATATGGTACTTCCGCACCGTCCTGGAAGCGTTCAAGCACCTGTTCAAAATCATCAAACTGTGTAAGATCTGCCAAAGCGCCACGGATACCAAGGTTTACAGGCTCGGTACGCGCCATCTGAAGTGACATATCAGGATAGTTGCCCGCAAGAATACCGTTGATAAGCGAAGCGTTAACAATTTCTACCTGAACATTGATCGGCTCTTTTTCACCGTCGCCGTCACCGTCATACCAATATTCCTCATTTGGTGTAAATGAATCCTGAATAAGTGAGTTAAGCGCCGCTGCCTGATCCTGACCCCAGTTAACCCAAAGGCGAATGGTATTTTCGCTGTCAGCATCAGCATCAGTAAGTGAATAATCATTAGTAAAGGATGAAATAAGACGAACAGCACCGTAAGCCAACTGTTCAAAGAAATTAGCGTCGTTATCTAAAATATCGCTGCCGGCAGGCACTATCTGAATCTGATCAAGTGCAAGAGGCATTTCAATCATATCATAAAGCCACGAACCAATAGATGTGTAGTTGGTATAATAATCGCTTACATATTGCTGCGCTATGAACGGGCTCTTGATCATATTATCAAGCACACGCTTCATATTTTTCATTGCAGAAACTGCCTGCGAAGCCTGACCTGTTTCTCCGGTCATCTTTTCGGCAAGCGAGCCGAGTCTGTTACTGCAATCTGTAAGAGTATCCAAAAAATTAGGAATCTGCTTATCAAGATCATAGTCACGGCTAACGTCCGGAGTTTCACTGGTAATCATAACAATCTTGATGTATTCGTCACCCAATATATCTACAATTTTAGAAAGCTCGTAGAAATATTCCGACATATCACCTACGGTTACTTCCATTGAAATTGTATGTGAACCCTCTTTAAGATAAATATAGTAAGGGTTTTTCTCACTGTCGGCAAAGGTGTAATATTTCCAACTTGTACCGTATGGGAATTTGAGCGACTGAGCCTCAGCAAAGGGTGTTTCACCATCAATCTTCAACCAACGCCAGCTTTCACCGTTTACAAGGTCACTCTGCTTATAACGCATATTTATGTAATAGTAGCCTGCTTTTTCAACATCAAAATTCCAAGTAAGTGTGCTACCCGAGCTCTGCCACGATGTACCGCCGATATAGTTAATCTTGGTGCGATACGCATCACTTGAAGACGAATCGCTTGATGTCATACCTGCATCACTGTTATTCGACTTAGGAATAATTGAATTGGATGTTTTTAAATAAGCATTTTCACCCTCAATGGTAATCACATCTGCATTGAGATCCTTAACATCGTATGAAGCAGAAACCTTTTCATAGCTTTCAATCTTTTCAGGGGCAGAAAATACTATATTATATATTTTTATGTCCTGCTCCGGATTTGAAATTGTAAAGGTATGAGTTCCCTCTGTTAAAGCAAACTGTAAGGGACCAACCGTTGCACCTTCACTGTCGTATGCAACTGTTGTAATCTCACCCTCAACTTCAACCTGCTCCTGTGCGTACTCGTTACCCTGAATATCCTGACGCGGTTTATCGTCAGCATTTTTCCAAAGTCTTGAAAGGACAATATTTTCAGCCTCATCAAACGGACATTTGCCGTCAATCAAAACAGCAAATTCGGGATCAAGGCCGCTACCACCCGACTCCCAGGTAATTGTAAGATTATAAACTGCTGTCTGAGGTACTTCAAAAGTCCAGGTGACATTACCATCACCCGTTGACCAGTTAAGTACATTTTCTTCGACGGTAGCATCTGCGCCGTCTGCTACATATGCACTAACAGGGACTACGGCATCCGAAGTTGCCTTATCGGTAATACCGTGTGCTGCTGTATACTCAACATAATCGATAAGTTCTGAATCGGTGCTTACAACCGATTCAGTGTCGGTAACAGCTTCATCCTCTGCCGTGTCTGCATACGCAGTGGTTATTTGCAAGGAAATTCCTGAAAATAAAACAGATACCGCCAGTAACATTGACAGGTATCTTACAATTTTCTTGCTCATAACATTCATCCTTTCTCTTTAAATATTTTTACCGCTTTAAAACGAATGGATTAAAACCATTATTACTATAAAAATGCAAAAAATCCAATTCGTTTCACAACTCATTATACACTCAGGGTAAAATAACCCACATTTGCATATAAATGTGATTATATTATACAGTAATTTGTGCACTTTGTCAATAAAATATATATATATTTTGCACATAAAAATTGCAGATTTTGTGTAATTTCAAATAAAAAAGTATTTTAATTGTTTAATTTAACATCAAAAAACTGCATAAATTGTACAAAAAGTAAAAATAACGGTGGAAATATGTAACAGTTAATAAATAAAAAAAGCCTAAGGCTTTTAAACCTTAGGCTTTAAAACAAGTCTTGTTAAAGATTAAATTATTCGTTAACCTTTGTAACAACGCCTGAACCAACGGTACGACCGCCTTCACGGATAGCGAAACGGAGACCTTCTTCAATAGCGATAGGAGTGATGAGTTCAACATCCATCTCTACGT
>CAYLXT010000012.1:0-29434 GCA_964387615.1 uncultured Ruminococcus sp. | reverse complement strand
AACCAATAATTAAAGAAGCAGTAAACGATGATATTCACGAAGAAAAATTCCGTGTTCTTTGTGTAAAGGATCACGATTTGCCAACATATTTATTATAATTTTCAGCGAGGTAATAAAAATGAATGTAGTATGTTTAGATATGGAGGGCGTATTAGTCCCTGAAATCTGGATTGCGTTTGCAAACGAGGTAGGAATCCCCGAACTTAAGCGCACGACACGTGACGAACCCGATTATGACAAATTGATGAAATACCGTCTTGATATTTTAAAAGAGCACAACTTAGGTCTTAAAGAAATTCAGGCTGTTATTGAAAAAATTGACGTTATGGATGGAGCAAAAGAATTTTTAGACGAGTTACGCAGTCTCACACAGGTCATAATTTTAAGTGATACCTTTGAGCAGTTTGCGGCGCCACTTATGAAAAAACTCGGAATGCCTACTATATTCTGTAATACTTTAGAGGTAGCAGAAAACGGTGAAATCACAGGTTATAAAATGCGTTGTGAAAAGTCAAAGCTTACTACCGTTAAAGCACTTCAGTCTTGTGGTTTTGAAACAATCGCCGCGGGTGACAGCTTTAACGACCTTGGTATGATTTTGGCCAGCAAGGCAGGCTTCCTGTTTAAATCTACCGATAAAATAAAAGCAGATTACCCCGAGCTTCAGGCATTTGAAGAATATGACGAGCTGCTTGCCGCTATAAAATCAGCATTATAAAATGGTCTTGGGCGCAATTCGCCATTTGAATTGCGCCCAAGTAATCTTTTAACACTATGCCGTAGTCGTACACTCTACCGTTGGCTTATCTGTGATTATTACCACAGCATCGGCTTTATGTACATAGCGCGGAAATTTCTTTCCGTTATCTTTATTATATGCATAAACTTTAATAAATTTAACCGATTTATGTAAATAAATTTTAAATTCTAAGGTGATAAAATGATTAAAGATCGTATCTTGAACTTACAAGAAATTTTAAAAGACAATGAGGCTTTTTTGATATCAAGCAGTTCTAACCGTTTTTATCTGACGGGCTTTAATTCAAGTGCAGGTACGGTTTTAATTACCAAATCCAAAGCTGTGTTTTTTATAGATTTCCGATATTTTGAAAAAGCTAAAAGCACCGTAAACAGCTGTGAGATTGTGCTTTACGATAAAGGTGACAAGGGTATTTATGAATTTTGCAAAAGCGAAAAAATCAAACGAATATTTGTTGAGGCATCTTTCGTTAGCCTTACCCACCACAAATATTTAAGCGATTTATTTGAAGGTATTGAAATTTCAAAGGATAATCTGCTTGATTTAAAGCTAAACAAAATGCGCGCAGTAAAGAGTGAATATGAATTAGACTTTATTAAACAAGCGCAATCGCTTACAGACCAAACACTTGACTATATACTACCCCGTATAACTGCCGGCCGTACCGAACGAGAAGTTATGCTTGATATGGAGTTCTTTATGCGAGGACTTGGGGCGACAGGTGTATCTTTTGACTTTATTGTGGTATCGGGCAAAAACTCTTCTTTGCCACACGGCGTACCCACTGATAAAAAAATAGAAAAAGGCGATTTCGTCACGATGGACTTTGGTGGCATTGTGGGCGGCTACTGCAGCGATATGACGCGAACCGTAGCCATTGGCAGTATCACCGATGAACAAAGACTGGTTTATGACACAACCCTTAAAGCGCAACTTGCAGCCCTCGATGCTATCCGCGCAGGTGCGGTTTGCGGCGATATAGATAAAATTGCCCGTGATATAATCTATGATGCAGGCTATAAGGGCTGCTTTGGTCACGCCTTGGGTCACAGTGTCGGTATAGATGTTCACGAAGCGCCTAATCTTAGCCCAAACAACCAAGCCGTTTTACAGGTCGGCAATGTTGTAACGGTAGAGCCGGGTATTTATCTTGAAAATAAGTTTGGCGTAAGAATTGAAGATATGGTATATGTTACCGAGGACGGATGTATCAATCTTACCAAAAGCGATAAAAGCCTAATAGTTTTATAAAGCAAATCCCCCACAGATGTGGGGGATTTGCTTATTCAGCGCTGTATGATTCGTAAAGCGCGCACAAATCAATATATTTTTGTCTGCCGTCGGTTACTGTGTAGAGTTCGTCGTAATTCTCACCCAAGCAACACGATCCGTTTTCATAAATAGTAAATATCAAAAGCGTTGACTCGTCTTCATCGTAAAATCTCAAATAAAGATACGCAGAATCCAATTCGCCCTCTTGAAGTGTGTTAATGTCCAGCTTTTTGAATTCATCAAGCATTATTTTGGCATAATCCGCATCGTCAATATGGGTTGGATATTTATTACCGTTAAGATAATCCACAACCCACACTCCCGCAGGCTCAAAATTATCATACGGTTCGTATGACTCCTCGCATCCTACAACACAAAGTATTAAGCACATCGCCAATAATAACGCAAATATCTTTTTTAAAGAGTTCATATAAAAATCCTTTCTACATTAAAAAATACTGGCCCATAACACGAAGCCGTGTGCATTTTTTGAATTCGTATTTTTTTACGGTTTTAATTTTTTCAAGCTTGTTCATCTGAGGAATTCTACAGTAGACATCAAGGGTGTTTTTTTGTTGCTCACTTAATACATTACCGTAACATTCCAGCAATGCCGCCGCCTGAATATAGGTAGCATTATAATTTTTACGAACATCGCTAAGTGTTGCAAGCTTGCGTTTTATAAAAGCTATACCGTATGCCGCCTTTGCGCCAACCTGATTATCACCATGCTGACGGTAAAGCATTGTCGGCTCATTTACACATACGAGTCTACCAAACAATACCGCAACCAAAGCTAACCACCAGTCGTGCATAATACAATCATTTGGTATTTCACCGCAACGCTCTTTTAATGCATGGTTTATCATAACAGTACATCCGGTAACATAGTTTTGCACCAACAACGCAGGCAAGCATACCTTGTTTTGTTTTAACTGTTGAAACTCGAAAAACGACGGTGATATGATATTAAGCTCCCGGTCTGTTACCTTTAAATCGGTATGTACTAGTATCGGTGTTTCTTTGCCGTCCTCTGCCGTCTTCATAGTGGCGAGAGTTCTTTCTATCTTATCGGGCAGCCACACATCGTCCTGATCGCAAAACATAATATAATCGTCGTCGCAATTTTTTAAAAGCTCGGCAAAGTTTTGTTTTGCGCTACCCGTCGGATTGCCACAAACGCGGAAAACTATATCGGGATATTGCTTGCAGTAAAAATCTATAATTTCGGCGGAATTATCGGTTGAACCGTCGTCGCGGATAACTATTTTTATATCCTTTACCGATTGATTGAGAATAGACTCAATCTGTTCTTTCAGGTATTTTTCACCGTTAAAAACCGCAAGTAAAACAGTAACCAAACGTTCACGCCCATTCTTTATGTTTAAATTTAATCGTAGGTATAAAGATTGTCATTTGAGGTGTCCGAAGAATCGTCGCCATAATTGCCGTCATTACCTATAAGACCATCGGCCAATTCGTCGCCCTTGTAGGAATTTATATAAAGCTTTATATACGTTTCAGCGGTAACCTTGTCACCGTAAGCAGGATCCTGTTCAAGCACTATACCAGGTTGCGAATCTGAGTCGTATTTTTCTACAATCTCGATGTTACTGTACAAGAAGCCCTGCTTCAGCAGTTCTAACTTAGCACTCATTTCATCAAGACCCACGACGTTAGCAACCGTAATCTCTTTAGGACCTAAGCTTATTGTAACCTGTATTTCGGTTTCGTTCTGAACCGCTGTGCCTGCAGCTACAGTCTGGGCACAAATCATACCGCGTTCATATTTATCGGAATACTCTTTGCCCTTAATACTGAACTTAAAGCGTTCATAATTGTCTATATCTTCAAGCTGATAATAAAATTTGCCCGAAAGGTCCGGAACCTCATATAAGATAACCGAATTTTCAGCACCCGGATCAACATCACCAATTGATTCAATTGAAGGCATTGATTCAATATCTGAATTATTAAAGGTTGGCTCTTCAGTGCCAAAAATCTGATCTTTAAATACAACACATAAAATCACTGCCGCAACAATAAATATCGCCGCGGTAATTCCCGCAGAAATAGCCGCATATTTCACGCTGCTGCCACTTTTCTTTTTTTCGGGCTGCTTGGCTTCCTGCTTTGACTTTTGCTCTGCAGCACGATTGTTTGCCGCACGGCGTAAATTTTCTTGTGTTTCACCATAAACCAATTCGTTTTTGAATACGTCAATATTTTCAGTACGGTTTTGTACATTCACCTGCATACCGTTAGCAATAGCGACTAAAACCTGACGCGGTAATTCATCGGCAAAACGTGCAGGAATTGAAAGCGTATCGGTCGCAAGTCGTGATTCAGCAGAAGGCGGCGCTACGCCTATAAGCACTCTGAACAAGGTTGCACTGAGCGCGTAAACATCAGACGCTTCACTTAAGGCAGCGTCCGTCTTACCGTATTGCTCTGCAGCGGCATAACCGCTGTAAAGTTCCGCGGGGCTATCGGGTGATGCCATGCGCAAGCGAGGTATACACATACCATTAAAACGCAGTTTACCATCACGACCAACAATTATAGTATCGGGCGAAATACCACCGTGTACAATTCCCATTTCGTGCAGTTCTTTAAGTGTATCTATAAGAGGCAAAAATAATGGGCGAACCTGTTCCCAACGAAGACATCCACCATTACGTTCAAGAAAAGCAGTAAGTGTTATACCTGATATTATGGGGGTTACCGCGTAAACTGTACCGTTTTCTTCAAACACCGTAAGCACAGAAATTATCGCCTGAAGCTCGGTAGCGATAAGCTTTTTATTTATTTCAATAAAGTCCATAAGACCTTCGTTAAAATAAAATTCACTACCCCCTACAACCGATACAGTTTTATCGGGATTGCGGTTTGCTATACCCTTTGGATAATATTCTTTGATATGCACGGCAGTGTCGGTTGCATTGTCCCAAGCGATATATGTTATACCTTCGGTACTTATCGATTGAGCCTTGCCTATCACATATCTTTCAGAAAGCAAAAACTTTACAGGCAAGCAAAAACTATCGTTATTGCTTGACATGTCATATCCGCATATACTGCATACTTTTTCTCCGCCGTTGTCATTCATACAACCCGGACACAATCTGTCGGTATTCAATGTAACGACCTCCAAATAATATGATTAAGATATTGCATCATATTGTATTATATCATACTTAATACAAAATTACAAGTTTTTAGCATCTACTACTATCGGCAATAGTTTTTTAAACACACAGGTGTGGTGCTCGGTAATAACACGGTCCTCATGAAGTGAGCCAAAATACCAATGACGATACTCACAAGACCTGCCGATTTCTTCAAGATAACCGTTAAGTTTATTCATGTTATCGTTATCGCCACGCCTAAGCAATATCGCGCTTTTTACAAGCGCAGGCGGCTCATGCGTTATTATATAATCTATCTTGCAACCGGCCTCATCAAGCACCCTTGCGCCATCTGCCATTTCGTCAGGTGTGGGCTCTTCCTGACGCCACCAGAAGCCCTGCGCTACACGCATATCCTTATCGGTGCTTTCTCCGCCGCCAAAGGTGAAATAACGATTTCCTTCTATATCAAAAATCTGACCGCGCATTAAGTGCAGTAAATTTCCTTTTATACGGTGAACCCTGCCGCCCTTCCACACGGTTTCGCGGCAACGGTTTATTTTATCAAGGTTATCATGAGTGCCCTCAACAAAGGCTGTTATAAATTTACGCTTGGCAAAAAAATTAATAACCTGCTTTTCACACTTTGAATTGTCAAATATATATCCAAAATCACCGCAAACAATTAATATATCACCGCGTTTCAATTTTCTGAATTCTTTATCATAAAGACGTTCTAAATCACCGTGCATATCACCCGTTATATAAACCATTTTTTCACCGCCTGAATTTATAATTAACCCTTTATTTTTTAAAACTAGTATTGTATAATAAATTTGTATTAACAGTATAACATACTTTCAAGGAGATTTCTATGCTTAAAAGAGTATTTTGCGTATTTTTAATAATTTGTTTAATTTTCACACCAATTCTCACAGTAAATGCATATGAGCCGTCGGGTATTGAGATTACGGCAAATGCTGCTATGCTTGTATCAATGGATACTGACGAGGTGCTTTATGAAAAAAACGCCGATCAAAAAGTTTATCCTGCATCCATTACAAAAATAATGACAACTCTGCTGATCTTAGAAAGCGAAAAATATGACCCGAATGCAAAAATCGCCATGACCGAAGAAGCGCTCGACCTTATAAGCGGCACCGGAAGCAGTGTTTCATTAATGAAGGCCGGTGAAGAGATAACCCAGCTTGACCTTGTATATATGGTGCTTATGTCATCCTACGGTGACTGTGCGCTGCTTGCGGCTACGTATTACGGCGGTAGCGTTGAAAATTTTGTAGAAATGATGAACAACCGCGCCGCCGAGCTTGGACTTACGGGTACTCATTATGAAAATCCTATAGGTCTTCATCACGAAGAAAACTATACAACTGCGCGTGACACATATATCCTTACAAAGTTTGCTTTGCAAGACAAAACTTTCAAAGAAGTTTGTGAAAGCACGCGGCACACAGTAAACACCAGCCTGTCAGGACAACGCATTCTTTCTACCACGAATTTTCTGCAAGACAACACCACTAATTATTACTACACCTATGCAAAGGGTGTAAAAACGGGCTACACTGATGAAGCAGGCCGTTGCCTTGTAAGCACAGCAAGTTATAATGGATACAATTATATGTGCCTTGTATTTGGTTGCCCGCCAAACGCTAAAAATCACTTTACCGAAAGTGCAGATCTTTACCGTTGGGCATTTAATAATTTTGAATTCAAAAAAGTTGCAGATACATCAAATCCTGTTGCAGAAATAAATGTTGAGCTTTCTCTTGATACTGATTTTGTATCACTTTATGTAGACGAAGGCTTTGTATCAGTCTTACCAAAGGATGCCGATGATTCTACCATAAGCATAGTACCGAAGCCCACAAGCGAAACCGTTGATGCACCAATAAAAAAAGGTCAGGTTTTAGGTACCGCCGATATCGTTTATGCTGAAAAAGTAATCGGTACTGTTAATCTTATTTCTAACGAAAACATCCAAAAAAGCACCCTTCTTACAGTGCTGCGTGCGGTTAAAAACTTTTTTTCATCATCATATATGAAGGTTTTTTACGTTTTAATTGCTTTGGTTGTTTTAATCTTTATCATTGCGGTTATAAAGTTAAATATCAAGCGCTCTAAAAAACGCAAAATTAAATATGTCCCGTACGACAAAGAATATAAAAAATCTCGCTGAGCTTCAGCGAGATTTTTGGTTTATAAGTTGATTTTAAATTGCTGTTTCAAGCGCAATTTTAAGCATATCCTGATTGAAGTCTTTTTTCATGCACAGTGCTTCTTCAATACCATAGC
Source organism: uncultured Ruminococcus sp. (assembly GCA_964387615.1). Lineage (GTDB taxonomy): Bacteria > Bacillota > Clostridia > Oscillospirales > Acutalibacteraceae > UBA737. The sequence goes on along the minus strand of CAYLXT010000012.1, from coordinate 21,961 downwards.
TTACAACCGAACTGCCCTGATAAGCGACAACTCGATTGGCCTTACCCTGATAAAGCAACTGAACCGCTTCATAACCCATTTGAGTAGCGCGAAGTCGGTCGCGAAGCGTTGGATTACCGCCACGCTGAACGTGTCCTAATATGGTTGCGCGCGAATCAATATCGGTTGCTGCCATAATTTGTTTGGCGATATCTTCCACACCGCCAACTCCTTCGGCAACTATCACGATAAAGTGCTTTTTGCCATTTGCTTGCGCTGTCTTGATTTTGCGTATAATACTTTCCATACTTACAGGCACTTCGGGCACCATAACTGCTGTAGCACCTACGGCAATGCCTGTTTGTACGGCTATATAACCTGCATGTCTACCCATGACCTCAATAACACTGCAACGCTCATGTGATTGAGCGGTATCACGTATTCTATCTATCATTTCAACAGCGGTATTCATAGCAGTATCAAAACCTATGGTATATTCGGTACATCCGATGTCGTTGTCAATTGTACCCGGCACACCAATACAAGGCACGCCATGACGAGAAAGCTGGAGCGCACCCTTAAAGGAGCCGTCACCGCCAATTACAACCAAACCCTCTATGCCATGTTTTTTGCAATTTTCAACCGCCTCAAGCACACCCTCTTCAGTTCTGAATTTAGGGCAACGCGCAGTATAAAGCACAGTACCGCCACGGTTTATAATATCACAAACCGAGCGTGAATCCATATCAAAAATATCGTCTTCTATAAGACCTGCGTAGCCACGTCTTATACCTTTAACTGTCATACCAAGCGAAATTGCAGTTCGCACTACGGCGCGTACCGCAGCATTCATACCCGGCGCGTCGCCGCCGCTTGTTAAAACACCTATAGTTTTCATTTCAGTATCATCTCCAAAACAAATGCCAGAATATTATACACCATCAAGTGTAAAACTGCAACATTTTTTTATTTTATTACCAGTTTAACGTTATTTTGACCTAAAATTACAGCTAAATCACCCTCTATTTCCTTGGACGGTTCTATTTTAAGGCGGTCGGGTGCCATAATACGCTTGTTTGTATCTTCGCAAACAATTATTACATCACTGTTACCCGGATATTTTGACAACGTATCACATACCGCATTAAATTTCCGTGAATTAAGACTTGGTATTTTCAGATAGAGTGTCGCTGATATTTCTTCACTTTGTGCATTTTCAGGCACAACCTCTACCGACTCACAAACAAGCTCTGGGTCTCGGTCTTCACGCTCGCTTACCCTACCATTTATTATGACAACATTTCCGGCAATCATAATTGATCTGTAGCCTGCAAGTATAGACGAAAAAGCGATTACATCTATAATGCCTGAAGTATCCTCAAGCGTGGTATATGCAATAGTGCTTTTGTTTTTAAGTTGCTTTAGCTTTATGTCACCCAAAACACCAACCACGCTTACACGTCTTCCGTCGGCTATCTTTTTTGCGTTTATATCACCAATAGATATAAATCGCGCATTGCGTGCAAAAGCACGATAACTGTTCATAGGATGCCCCGACAGATACATGCCTGTTGCCGCCTTTTCCATGCTGAGCAGTTCGGATTTTGGCATTTCATCTATATGGGTGAGTTCAAAGCGGATACTCTCTTTGCTGTCACCAAACAAATCAAGCTGATTTTCGGAAGAAAAGCGCTGTGTATCCTCAACCACCGATAATACCTTATCAATATTGTACAGCATTTTTCGGCGGTTATCCTCAAGACCATCTAAAGCGCCGCTTTTTATAAGTCCTTCAAGCGCTCTGCGATTGAAATTACGATTGTAGTTACGACTACAAAAGTCGTACATAGAGGAATATCTGCCGTTTTCTCTTTCAGATATGAGTTGATTTATAAGATTTGAACCAAGATTTCGCACTGCAAGAAGGCCAAAACGAATACGTTTGCCATCAGCTTTAAACTCCCCATAGCTTTCATTTACACTTGGCGGCAAAATTTTAATTCCCATTCGTTTACATTCTGCAGTATACTGCGATATTTTACCCGGGCTATCAAGTACGCTTGTAAGCAGTGCCGCAAAATACTGTGTTGGATAGTGGCATTTTAAATATGCTGTGCGATATGCTACCAAAGCATAGGCCGCTGCGTGCGATTTGTTAAAAGCATAAGAACTAAAGGCAGAAATTTCATCAAACAGTTTTTTTGCTACTGCCTCACTTACACCACGATTTATTGCGCCATCACAAACAACATTGCCATCAGCATCTTTTTCACCATAAATAAAGGCATTGCGCTCACGCGCTAAAACATCGTGTTTTTTCTTTGACATAGCGCGGCGCACAATATCAGCGCGACCTAAAGAGTATCCGGCAAGGCTACGGAATATCTGCATTACCTGTTCTTGATACACAATACAACCATAGGTTACGCTTAATATTGGCTCAAGCAGGGGGGTATCGTATTTTATATCCTGCGGATTGTGTCGGTTATGAATATACCGCGGAATAGAATCCATTGGACCCGGCCTGTACAAAGATATAATTGCAATTAAATCTTCAAGTGTTTCGGGATGAAACTTACGTAATACATTTTTCATTCCGTCAGACTCAAACTGAAATACGCCATCGGCAAGGCCTTCCCCCATCATTTTAAAGGTATCAGCATCATCAAGCGGTATGTTTTCTATACAAAAATCAGGTTTTTCTTTTCTTATGTCATTTTCTGTGTCGGCAATAACAGTAAGGTTGCGCAACCCTAAAAAGTCCATTTTTAAAAGACCTAATTCATCAAGAGCCGTCATTGTATACTGCGTTACAACAGCCTCATCATTAAGCGCTAACGGTACATAATCGCTGACAGGCTTATCAGATATAACAACACCTGCCGCGTGGGTTGAAGCGTGACGCGGCATACCTTCAAGCTTGATGGCCATATCCACCAAATCTTTTATGAGTATATCACCGTCGTACAAATTTTTAAGTTCTTTTGAGGTCTGAAGTGCACGCTCAAGTGTCATACCTATTGACTGCGGTATAAGCTTGGCTGTTTTGTCACAGGTGGCATACGGTATATCCATAGCACGACCTACATCACGCACCGCAGCACGTGCAGCCATAGTACCAAAGGTAACTATCTGCGCCACATGGTCCTCACCATATTTTTCTATAACATAATCAATAACTTTTTGTCGGTTAACATAGCAAAAGTCTACATCAAAATCAGGCATAGATACGCGCTCGGGATTTAAAAAGCGTTCAAAAAGAAGATTGTATTTTATGGGGTCAATACCTGTAATTCCTATACAATAAGCAGCAATGCTACCCGCACCTGAGCCACGCCCCGGACCTACGGGAATGTTATGACTTTTAGCGTAATTAATAAAATCCCATACAATGAGATAATAATCAACATACCCCATAGTGTTTATGACCGACAACTCATATTCCAGACGGTCAATTACCGATTTTTCAGGGTTGTTGCCATAATTTTTATAAAGGCCTTCATAGCATTTGCGGCTGAAATATTCATAGTGGTCTTCTCCGTTTGTATCAAAAAACGGTAGCTTTATTTTACCGAATTCAAACTCTACATTGCATCTGTCTGCAATCTTTTGAGTGTTGGAAATTGCATCGGGCAAATCGGGAAAAGCCGCACGCATTTCGTCCTCGGTCTTTAAATAAAACTCTTCTGTTTTAAATTCAAGATTATTTTTATCACCTATCTTGCTACCCGTTTGCACACAAAGTAAAACCTTATGCATAAAACTGTCATCTTTTTCAATATAGTGAACATCGTTTGTAGCAACAAGCGGTATACCCGTTTCACGCGACAACTTCCTGATATGTGCATTTACGGTCTGCTGTTCCGGGATACCATGATTTTGCACCTCAAGAAAATAATTATCTTGTCCGAAAACATTTTTATACCAAAGCGCAGTGTCACGCGCCCGCGTATATTCATTGTCTAAAATTGCTTGCGGAATTTCGCCCGCAAGACAGGCAGACAACGCTATAAGACCTTCGTGATGACGTTCTAACAGCTCGCGGTCTACGCGCGGTTTCGAATAAAATCCGTCGGTAAAGCCCGCTGACACCAGCTTTATAAGATTTTGATACCCTTGGTTGTTTTCGCAAAGTAATACCAAATGACTATAGGCACGGTTTTGTTGTCTTTGCTTTTCAAAGCGGCTACCGGGTGCTACGTAAACCTCGCAACCAATAATTGGTTTTATCCCCTTTTTCTTTGCCGCTTTATAAAAATCAATAGCACCGTACATAACGCCATGATCGGTAATTGCCACAGCCGTTTGTCCTCTTTTTGCTACAGCATCAATCAGTTTGTTTATACGGCAGCAGCCGTCAAGCAAGCTGTATTCGGTATGCAAATGCAGATGTGTAAAGCTCATGCCGTATCAACTCCTTGCTGTAAAATAATTTTAATGTTATCTTGAAATTATATCATCATATATCTCTATTATTTTCTTAAGTCTATGATTAAGTCCTGAAACGGTTATAGGTTCGGGCGAATTTTTACATAGATCTTTAAGAGAACTTTCGGGATATTGCATGCGCAAGTTTGCCGCAGCAATAAGCTCTTCGGGTAAAGATGAAAGCATTTCTCTTTTGATTAAATATTCAATAGCATTTCTTTGCTTTATTGATGCTTCAATCGTTTTTTTTATATTTGCGCCATCACAATTAAACATTCGATTTGTTTTGTTGTTTGCTTCTTTCATTATGGTGGTTTCGATAAGTTCAAGACTTCGTGCTGAAGCACCCATAAGCGCCAATAGGTTTATTATCATCTCACTGCGCTTTATATATACAACAAAACCGTTACCCCTTTTGGAAATATTTGCTGAAACCGAATGATGTGCTAATATATCACGCAATTCATAAGCCAACGCTTCGCTTTTTACAGGAAAATCTACCCTGTAGCTTTTTGCAGGATCGCTCATCTGCCCACAGGATAAAAATGCGCCTCGTACAAATGCCGCTTCACAGCAAGCGCGGTTAAAAAACTCGTGACTTATCTTGCCGTGGGTTATACCAAAATCCACCGATGCCAGTATTTTAAGGCGGTCAATTTCGTCTGCTACTTCCGCCCGGTAGGTTGTGTTTTGGCTCTTTCCCTCTATTATTTCAACATAAGCGTCGTAATTCTTTTTTATTAAATTAGAATAAAGCAATGTCACCGATTTATTTTCGCTCTGCATTGATATTTTTTGAGCCGAAAATGATCTTCCGAACAACAGCAATCCGTATGTCAATGCCTGGGTGCAGCAGCGTGAAACCTTTATTTCGGTAAGCTCTGTTTTAATATCTGAACAAAAAGACATATTTTTAATCCTCTATATTTATATCACGGTGAAAACAAAAGGCGTTATATCCCCGCGCCTTTAATTCTTCGCATAACGTTACGGCAAATGTTACAGAGCGATGCCGCCCGCCCGTACAGCCAAATGATACCGTCATTTTTTCTACATTATTCTGTTCTTTAAAGGGTATCACAAACAAAACAGTATCTAAAATCTTTTTAAAATATTCTTCACTTTGTTTAAAGCCTAAAACATAATCGCGTACCGACTTGTCCAGACCTGTTTTATGCTTTAAATCTTCTATGTAAAAAGGATTAGGCAGACAGCGCACATCGTAAACGAAGTCTGCATGCGCGTCTGCCCCATTTTTAAATCCAAAGGACCTGCATTCAATTTCCATTTATTTTCTTCCCACAAATATAACTTCAGGCTCTAAATCAACGCCATCCGCAGCCTTAACCGTATCCTGTACTTTTTTTATAAGTGATAAAACATCACTACAGGTAGCGCTACCTTTATTTATAACAAATCCTGCGTGCTTTTCACTTACCTGCGCACCGCCAACCGATACGCCCTTAAGGTTGTTTTGTTCTATAAGTGAGCCCGCAAAATAACCCTCCGGTCGTTTAAATGTGCTGCCTGCACTTGGAAATTCAAGCGGCTGTTTATCGCGACGTCGAGAGAAAAAGTCATCCATCGCTGCTTTGATATCCTGTGCATTACCCTGTCTTAATTTAAAAGTAACGCTTGTAATAATTAAATCGGTATTTTTAAAAGCACTTGTACGATAACCAAGCTGCATATCGGTTAAAGAAAATTCTTTTACATTTTGGTTTTTATCTATTACCGTGGCAGATACCACTACCTGTGACATTTCGCCGCCATAAGCACCGGCATTCATATAAAGCGCGCCGCCAACGGTACCAGGTATGCCATAAGCAAACTCAAGACCCGAAAGGGATGCTTTTTGACAAGCTAAGCACACCGCACGAAGACCAGCCCCTGCGCCGCAAACAACAATGTCACCATCAATGGTTATATTGTCAAGTCCGCAAAGGCTTAAAACAACACCCTCAACACCGTTATCAGACACCAAAAGGTTAGAACCCTTACCTAATATAAAATAAGGTTCATTAAATTCTTTACATAAGGATAAAACCGTTTGCAGTTCATCCTGATTTTTCACCTTAACAAAGACATCTGCACTACCGCCAATTTTAAAGGTGGTATGACGGCTCATAGGCTCGTTTTTTATATATTCTATTTTAAACTCATCTAATCTGCCGCACAGATTATCAAGACGCATAAAATCACCTTATTTTTCGTACAAATTGCATAGATAAGCCGCACCAATAATGCCTGCATCATTGCCGAGGTCGGCAGTTTTGATGATAGTTTTAATCTTCATATGGCGGGCATAATTTTCGCCCTCTACATATTCATTAAGCGGATCTGTGAGATATTCGCCCTCTTTGGATACGCCGCCGCCAATACATATCATATCAGGCTGGAAGGTATCAAGCACATTTGCTATACCAACGGCAACATAACGGATATATTCGTCTACGACCATACTGCCCACACGATCACCAAGGCGCTTTGCCTTAAATGCCGTAACACCGTTTGCGTTTTCGATGTTACCGTCGCAAATCTCCCACATTCTGCTGTTTTTATATCTCATCATTGCCTGCTTGGTCTGACGAACAAGTGCTGTAGCAGATGCGTAGGTTTCCCAACAACCAAATCGGCCACATGTACAAGCCTGACCGCCCATTTGTATAACGGTGTGTCCCAGCTCACCGCCTGCTCCGTTAGAGCCTGAGTAAATCTTGCCGTCAATTATAATACCGCCGCCAACGCCTGTGCCCAACGTAATTGCAATAAAATTTTTAGTGCCTTTGCCTGCGCCTGCAATATATTCACCATAAGCTGCGGCGTTGGCATCATTTTCTACATAAAACTTTTTGCCAGTCTTTTCATAAAGCATCTGGCCAAGCGGTAAATCGTAAAATTCAAGATTGTTAGAGTATGGCACCGAGTCTGTTTCGTGGTCTATAGAACCTGGGCAGCCTATACCGTAGCCGTCAATATCGTCCGAAGTTAGTCCTGCAGATTCTATAGCCTCATAAGCAACTGCTACCAAATCGTCTACTATTTCTTCTGCGGGGCGTGGCAGATTTGTCTTTCTTTTAGCAGTTGCTACTATTCTGTACTTATCGTCTACAACGCCTGCAACTATGTTGGTACCACCTAAATCTATTCCTAATTTATACATATTTTTTCTCCTATCAAAATGGTTTTACACTTGTTGTGTCTTCACTCTTTTTAAAATCATCGTTCATACCAAGTCGGCTAAGCAGATCCTCTGCCGCATTGTAACCAAGTTTTTTCTGACGGCTGTTCATAGCCGCAACCTCTATGATTACAGCCAGATTTCTACCCGGTTTTACGGGAATGGTAAGCGACGGAATTTGTAGACCTAATATTTCGGTTTTTTGGGTTTCAAGGCCCATGCGGTCATAATTTTTATTAGTATCCCACTGTTCCATATTTATAACCAGGTCAATCTTTTCGGTAAGCTTTACCGCACCAACACCAAAAATACGGCTTGCGTTAATAATTCCTATGCCACGAAGCTCAATAAAATGCCGTATATTATCGGGTGCCGTACCAACAAGCGATTTACTTGACACCCTGCGGATTTCTACCGCATCATCAGCAATAAGGCGGTGTCCGCGCTTTACAAGTTCAATTGCCGTTTCGCTTTTACCAACGCCGCTTTCACCCAAGAGAAGTATACCTTCACCGTAAACCTCGACCAAAACGCCGTGGCGTGTAATACGAGGGGCAAGATGCAGATTTAAAAACGCAATTAGCGCCGCTTCAAAATCAGATGTAGACTCGCGCGTTACAAGCAGTGGAACATCGTGTTTTTGCGCCATTTTTGCATATATTTTATCGTCGGCAAGATTTCTTGCGATTATGACCGCGGCAGGTTTTTTTGCAAAAAACTCATCAACCCGCTCTTCACGCTTTTCGGCGGTAAAACGCTGTAAAAATCCTATCTCGTTCATTCCAAGTATTTGAATTCTTTTGTCGTCAAAATATTCATAATACCCTGCAAGATGAAGCCCCGGTCGGTTGGTTTCTGCCGAAGAAATCAAAATCGTGTTTGCATCCTGTGGCATATTAAGAACCTCTAAAGAAAATTCTTTAACTATGCGCGACAGTTCAATAGTGCAATCGGCTTTCATAAGCAAAACACCTCATTCTCGTTTAATCACAGATATTATAACATATATATTATAATTTTTAAATATGTTTTTATTATTTTTTGCAAAAAACACAAAATAAAGCCTCCGCTGAGCAGAGGCTTCTGATTAAAACAAATTATTTAGATATATGTTATACATTATCTGCGCTACCTCGCAACGAAGCGCGTTGCCGCCGGGCGCTATGTACTTACCGTTTTCCTTGCCGCTGATTACGCCGTTTGATATTCCCCAGATTATTGGATCTACAGCATAACCGGTTACGTTTTTAAAATCGCTGTAGCTATTCTTAACCTTGTTCTTTTCGGCGGTTGTGTAGCTTGTATCAAGTCCTTTATAGTTTGCATATCTGTAAAGGAAGGTTACAAGCTGTTCTCGGGTAATTTTGTCGCCAACACCAAACTTGCCGTTTTGGTAGCCTGTGGTAATTCCGTTTTCAACGCCCCACATAACTGCCGCTTCGTAATAGCTGCCCTTTGCTACGTCGGGGAACGGGCAATTTTTATTTGTATATTTGGTTAAATCCACTCCGTCAAGACGGGCTAAAATTACCAAAAAGTCCTGTCGCTGAATGTTATCTGCCGTACCAAAAAGTCCTGTGCTGCCATATCCGCTTATAAGACCACGTCCTACAGAATAGGTTATTGCATCACTGTACCACTGATTAGCAGATGCATCAGGGAAGATACTATCAAATTTTTGGGTTAAATTCCAGCTGAGATTGCTTGTATTGCTAAATTCTTTATTTAGCTTTATTGTATACGTCTGTCCTTTTACTAACGGCCAACCGTTTTTGCTGTCGTTATATTTAACAACATTTTCTTGCTTGTCGTATACCGTGATGCTGTCCTTGGTAAAGCCACTGAGCGTTTTGCTTGGTGCTATATTATATACGCCTGTTGCGCTCGGTGTTATCTGCCAAGCCGATATTTCACGAATTTCGCCGCAGATATTACAGCTTTCGTCAAATTTGTCGGTATATTTATGCTCTGTTACTCTTGTTGCGCTGCAGGTATTACAAATAGTGTCACAAGCGTTGTCATAGTTATGTCCTTTTGCATCTGTATAGCTGTCAACGTAACTATCGTTACACATACTGCAAGTATGCGTTGTATATCCCTGCTTTGTGCATGTTGGATTTGTTACCGCGCTTTCGTAGTCATGTACGCCCGTAGCATCTATGCTTTCGGTAACGATATCGCCGCACACACCACATTTTTTGTATTTTGAACCCATTTCAACACAAGTCGGTTGCTTGGTAGTAATCCAATTGCCATATATGTGTGTTATTGAGCGCGTTGTGCCGCAGGCATTACAGCTTGTATCACAAGCGTTATCATAGCGGTGACCAAGCGCCGACTTTTCTACATAGGTTGTATAATCACAACGCGAGCAGGTTACATACTCCTGCCAACCTATCTCGGTACAGGTTTCCATCTGCGCCTTGTGGGTAATTTCATCGTGACCAAGCACCGACTTTTCTACATAGGTTGTATAATCGCAACGCGAGCAGGTATCATACGCATCCCAGCCTATTGCGGTGCAGGTTGGCGCTTTTGCTTCGTGCGGAATTATATCGTGACCTAATGCGGCAATTTCCTCATAAGTTGTATAATCACATCTTGAACACGTATCATAAGCATCCCAGCCTATCTCGGTACAAGTAGGTGTTTTAGCATTATTCTTAACGATACTGTGACCTAGTATAGCAATACTTTCAATAACTTCTTCGCCGCATCCGTTACAAATCTTATGTTTTGAACCCTGCTCAATACAACTGGATTTTTTTGTAATAACCCATTCGCCGTATAAATGCGGTTTTTCTCGCAATTCACCACATGTATTACAGCTGTCATCGCAATTGTTGTCATAGCTATGACCCAATGCCGCTTTTACAACTTTATCGCAATAGTGGCATACCACTGCATCAGTACAAGTAGGCTCAAATTCATCTGTAGATTTTTGAACCTCACCCTCCCAGAATGTCTTTGTTGCAGTAAAACTAAAATAACACTTGTCGCCATTTGCACTGTTGCCTACACGGTAAATAACAATTGCATCTCCTGCAGCAAGGTCAACCGTCACTGTTTTCCAATCAATCGCCCCATAAGTATATTCAATTGTTTCGGTGTCACTATCGAAAATTCGATAAATAATAAGTCCGTTGCTGTCATTCGCGCTTGATAATGAATATTTGAGTTCTACAGTGCAATCATATAAAGCAAAAATTCCAAAACCAACTTCGGTACCATTTGTTTCGTCTGTAGAACTATAAATACCGTCCTCACCTAACACAAATGCATTTTCTGGCTCTTGCAAACACTCAACCGAATCAAGCCATTTGCTTTCTATAATGGGTATACGGTGGCCAAGCGCCGCTAATTCTACATAGGTTGTATAATCACATCTTGCGCAGGTATCATATTGGTACCAACCTATTTCGGTACAGGTAGGCGCTTTCGCATCATGATTTATAACATTGTGACCTAAAGCTGCTTTTTCCATATAAGTTGTATAATCGCATCTTGAACAGGTTTCATATGCATCCCAACCTATTTCGGTACAGGTAGGCTCTTTCACTCCATGATTTATAGCGTCGTGTCCCAACGCAGATTTGACAGCCTCACCGCAATAATCGCATACAACCGCATCGGTGCATGTTGGTTCAAACTCAGCCGCTGGCTTTGGTACAAGACCTGTGGTATAAGTCGACGTACAAGCAAAGCTAAAGCAGCATGTATTTTCATAACTATTAGCGCTTTCCGCTTCTATATAATACACAACCACCACATCATCGGCTTTAAGATCAAATACCAGTGTTTTCCAATCAACCTCACCGGTTATTAAATCAACATCTTGTAACTGACCGTTACTTAAAAGATATATCACCATTCCCGACTGCTCATATACACCGGACACCATATATCTGAGATACAGTTTACAATCATATATTGCCTTGATTCCAAATCCAATATATTCTTCTTCAACCTGGTTATTATCTCTATAAATGCCGTCCTCACCCAGAATAAATGCGTTTTCAGGTTCTTGCAAACATTCTACCGAATCAATCCACGTTTCTCCTTCAACAAACACGCTGTGAACCGTGGCTTCAAGTGTTACTTTTTCTCTTAAAATCTCTTTGCTGCATACCGAACAATATATTACATTATCGTAAGAACCACCCGATTTACAGGTTGGCTCTATCATATTTTCCGTAAAAGGCAAGGTTTCGGTATGTCCAAGTGCATCAACAATAACTGTTTCTCTTGACAATTCCTCGCCGCATACCGAACAATATATTACATTATCGTAAGAACCACCCGATTTACAGGTTGGCTCTATCATATTTTCCGTAAAAGGCAAGGTTTCGGTATGTCCAAGTGCATCAACAATAACTGTTTCTCTTGACAATTCCTCGCCGCATACCGAGCAATATACTACTTTTTCATATGAGCCTTTTTCTAAACAGGTGGGTTTTAAAATGTTTTCTTCAACAGCCAATGTGCTTGAATGTCCGTTAGCATCCTTTGGCACAAACGTCGTGTAATCGCAACGAGAACATGTGTCATACGCATCCCAGCCTATTGCGGTACAGGTTGGCTCTTTCGCTTCGTGATCTATAATATCGTGACCTAATGCCGACTTTTCTACATAGGTCGTATAGTTACATCTTGAACAAGTATCATACGCTTCCCAACCAATCTCAGTACAAGTTGGCGCTTTGGCATCGTAATAAACTAAATCATGGCCTAATTCAGTCTTTACAACCGTTCCGCAATAGTGGCAAACCACCGCTTCGGTACAACTTGGAACACATTCATCTGCACTTTTTTCTACAATTCCATCAATTAATGTTTGATTGCACAAATAGCTAAAATATCCCGTGTCGGCATTTACATTAACGCTGCCGTCCTTGTGATAGTTTATTGTTACGACATCACCTGCCGAAAGGGTTATTGTTTGTGTTGCCCAATCAACCAAGCCTGATATCGAAAACAACTGAACCCCATTGTGCTTAATAATCAGCTTATCATAATTTTGTTCGCTTGATACCGAATATTTTAATTCCAGTTCGCAATCATACAAAGCAGTAATTGCAAATGTTGAATCGGTGTAGTGCTGTTTGTTTGTTGACGAATAAACGCCGTCCTTTAAAACGAATGGATAACTTGCATCATTTTTGATTTCAACAGAATCAACCCAAATTTGTCCATTTGTTAAAGCGCGGTGACCTATCGCCGCTAATTCTTTATAGGTAGTATAATCACAGCGCGAGCAGGTATCATACGCATCCCAGCCTATTGCGGTGCAGGTTGGCGCTTTTGCTTCGTGCGGAATTATATCGTGACCTAATGCGGCAATTTCCTCATAAGTAGTATAATCGCAACGCGAGCAGGTTACATACTCCTGCCAACCTATCTCGGTACAGGTTTCCATCTGCGCCTTGTGGGTAATTTCATCGTGACCGAGCACCGAAACTTCATCAACTATATAATACTCACCGCACCCACATTCATAAATAGTATAACCAATTTCTGTACAGGTAGGTTCCACTATCTCGCAATCAAAAATGCAACCCGAAACGCCGATATATTCCAGCGTAACATCGTTAAAATTTATATCGCAAACATCCGCGCCGCTTACGGTAATACTGCTATGGGTCTGCGGTGTGGACTTGGGTATCAGTGTAATATTTATAAGGTCAAGGCTATCGGTATTTACGCCTGCCTGATTTATGTACGAAAATCTGATTTCGCCCGATGTGTAATTTTGATTAACAACAACTATAGCGCCTACCACCGACACAGCATCGTCAACAGTAACATTGCTACAAGAAAATACATCGGTATCGTAATTTACAACAAAATCTGCCGCCGCAACCGTAGCGCCCGCCTCAAGTGTGAGGGTTGAGTTAAATTCCTTATCTATAAAAAGCTTTTCTGAGCTAAGACTAAGGTTTTTATAATCGGGTATAACCTCAGCTTTAACAAGGTTTACCGAGGTTGTTATTGAAGAAGAAGAATATGCAATTAAATCATTGTTATATACATTGCTTGCTTTAACGAGAATTTTTGCTGTGGCATCGGTATTAGCAATAACCTTCAATTTAACGGTAAAAAGGTTATATGCTGATACTGCATTGGTTGATGCATACGACAACACAACAAGACCTTCTATCGAAGAGTTGACCGAATATACCGCGCCCTCATTTTGTAAGGTCGAGGTAAGCTCTATTTCTTCAAAATTAAATTGCTCACGATCATATTCAATATAAAAATCCGCGCTTGCAAAAGACTTAGACGCGCTGTTTTTTACAGAAATAGTCAGTGTTTCGCCATATTCAAGTGTCGAACTGCTTTTTACAACACCTAACGAAAACTTTTCAGCCGCGGCCGCTTTAACGGTAACAACGCCGTTTTCACTGCTGATTGCGGCGGGCATCATATCGCCGTCATAAGCATCGCCAACCGCCACTTTTATCGGGTAATCGCCCACGGGGCAGTCGGCATCAATCGCAAAGCAAAGCTTCATCATTGTGCTACTGGTGCAATTAAAACCCGAAACCGACATAGCGCTTATTTTAATAACTCCTGCGGTAGCGGTGTTAACACTTACCGAGGCTCCGTTAAATAGGGTGCTATTATTAGCATAGTGAACTCTCATTACCGAGCTATCGTAATGTACCTCGATATCAAGAACTGCCACATTAACAAAATTTTTGGCATTTAAGTTAACATAGGCATATCCGCCCTGCGCCGCGGTACAGTTTTCGACAACAACAACCGCTCCTGTTGATGATGCAAAAGCATTAAACGGCAGAGCGCTAATTAAAATTAAAACCGATAGCGCAAATGCCGCTATTCTTTTTTTCATACAAATCACCTTGCATATATTTTTTTGCTAAATAATAAAAAATAAATAACAAATCGGGTTTATTATCTATTTTTTACTATTTATAATTTAAAACCTCTGCGTAGGGAACGGTCTCGGCTGCCGCCTTGGTCGGCGCTAAATGCTTGTCATTGCGAGCGCAAGCGCGAAAATCCGTTTTTCTTTTGGGGATTACGGATTCTCGCGCCTACTTCGTAGGCTCAGAATGACATTTTGGTTTTGTCATTGCGAGCGCAAGCAAAGAATCTTAAAAATCAACGTCAACACAATAACTCCGTCTACTTATGTTTCTTCAAGGGGTTGACTCCCTCATGGTGTGAGGGAGTCAAAAATGATATACAAATATTAAATTTATTTTATGAACGCATATCAACCGTACCAACCGCGCCGCTTACATACTGCAAAATGCGTAACGCTTCTTTAGCGGCAAGGTTTCCGTCACCGTCAAGATCGGCGCGGGCAAACTGCTCTGCGGTAAGGTTAAGTTGGTCGTTGATTGCTTTAAGCAACATAAGCGCGTCAAGATTTGTAATAACGCCGTCGCCGTTAATATCACCCATAGCGTCGCTTGTTACAGATTCCTGAACAGTAACAACATACGGATTTTCGGCGCTACCCTTATATGTATAGCTTATGCCGTCAAATGCCTCAATGTAATATTCAAGACCCTCTACTTTAATATGGTCTGCAATAATAATTGCCGAATATTTATCATTAAGATTGTTCATAACCGCAACGCGCCATTCCTCATCACCCTTTACGCGATAGTAAACTCGCGCATAGGTTATATTAAGGTTGTCGGTAACTGTTGCCGAAATTATAAGGTTAGAGCCTGTTGTAGCGTTGTAAACAGGGCTGTGGTAAATATCGGGAGCCATTGTATCCTTTGACATAATAACAATTTTACCCGAAGGGATTGACTCTGAAAGGTCGGTCTGAACTACCGTAAAGTTATAGTAATAAAGCACACCCGGTTCTACCGTATCGTCAAAGAATTCCATTGTGTCGGCAGGAATTACCGAGCTGTTAATACGTGTGTAAAGGCCGTCCTTGGTGGTAGAACGGTATACGTTATAACCCATAAGGGTATCAAAGTCGTCCTGTGTCCAGGTAAGGCGTATGCCCGTGTCGGTAGCCTCGCCCTGCATTATAAGCGCCTGAGCCGCAGTGGTATCAATTTCAAAGCCAAAGCGCGCGCGGTCACGCATAAGCTCAAGGTCGTCGGTAGCCGAGCAACCGTTTTCGATAGTAAAGTACTGTATGCCGCCTTCTATAAGGGTGTTAAGCTTGTATGTACCCTCCCAGGTGCGAGCGTCTACATAACTACCCTCTATTTCGTAATCGCCATAGGGGTAGGCGCTGCCAAAACGAACCTGTAGCGGAATGGTAGTATCCATATCGCGATTAAAGCTTACGCGAACGGTTATCTGCTCGTTGCCAACGGTGTAAACCGCCTCGCCGTCCTCATTAAGCACCGTTACTGATGTAACAAATGGGAAGGTGTCTTCGGGCGCGGTGGTAAGATACGGCGCGTAAATTATGTGACCATAGTCTATAAAGTCGGTATAGTCAATTATTTGAAGTCCTATTGCGGTTTCGTTTACTGTACCCCAATAGTTTTGACCAAGAGGCAGCTCTGCGCCCGAGGAGCTGGGCGCTAACAGGCGCAACCAATGCTCTACCGTAGTATCGGTCGAGATGCGGTTAAGTATTGCGTTGTTGTAGAAATTGGGGTTATACTGCTCGCCCAATTCCTCTATCATAGCCACAAGTCTTTCGGCTGTAAGCACGCGCTCAATACTGTCGTCAAACGCCCAATCGTGAACAACCTCTTGGGCAGCTTCGTCGCTTGGTGTGTCAGCGGGTGTATCAGTAGCCGTATAGGTAAAGTCTACCGTTATAGCCTCGCTATTGGTAACACCGCCTGCGCATATTACCGCGCCCGCTTCAAATACGAGGCTATACTCTACGCCCTCGCTAAAGCCGTCGGTACGGCTTATAACAAGCTCGTTAAGGTTGGTAATTTGGTGATTAACCGTTACCTGCTCGCCGTCAGCGTAAAGCTTTGGCGTAACGCCTGTAATCGCCTTGTTAAATGTAAGCGTATAATTGTCGCCCTGCTGCGCAAAGCCCGTTACAGTCGCCTCTTCATTGGCGGCTTTAAGCGGTATAAGCACAGGGGTTAAAACGGTAGTCTCTAAAGTCATACCGGCAAAATCGTTGTTTGAAAAACTGTTAGTGCCTATGCCAAAAAGCTGACCGTCGGCGGTAGCAATATAATGGGTAGAGTCATCGCTATACGAATAGACCGCATTGGTAATACCATAAATCTGGTTTATTGCACCACGATTAGATATAAAATATGCTATACCATCCTTAATGCCAATACCATAATCTATACCATTATCATTTATATTATACGTACCATACGATACAAAGTCAAAAGCTATATCGAGCGTAGCGAGTCTATCATAACTTGAAACAATGCTCTTTGAAGCTAAATTCCCGTCGGTTGTAAGATAACTCGCGTAACTACCATCTCCAAATAATATCTTATCCACACCACTTATCAAAAGCTTTGGTGTGATAGCAACAGCGGTAGAATTACCCGCAAAGTAGAGGTTGCCGTCTGCAGTCAGGAAATAGGTTGTGCTTTGCGTACTATAAACCTGCTTTACGTTATCAAGGTTTACAAGTGTTGGTGTATCGACGCTACCTAATGCACCTACGCCTAACTGACCGTAAGAGTTATTGCTGCCCCAAGCATAAACATTACCCGACGAAGTAATTATAAAAAATTCATACCTGCCATAACTCTCGACCGCTTCAACATCATCCCTACCGGTGAAATTGGTATATGTACGCTCTACAGTAACGGAACTTGTGCTAATGGATTTCACCAAAACAGTACCGTCATTCTTTAAAACTGTAGGATATATGCCAGATCTTCCGCTTGAAAAATCCTTAACATCACTTTCTATAAGCGTTGGGATTGTACTATAGTTTTGTCCCCAATAATAAAGCTCGCCGTTTTCTAAAAGAACGTAGTGATAACTAGCACATACATCAATCTTTTTAATACCAACTGCCGCCTCGTCTTGCACCAAAACTATACAGGTTGCGCTAAGACCTGAGTTGCGGTCGGTAACCTCTATTGTAGTAGTGCCTAAAGCGTGAGGTATTATTTTTCCGTTTTCTACCGTAGCAATACTCTCGTCAACCGAGCGCCAGCTACAATCGGTCTCGGCGCCGTCGTTGGTTATAACAACGGGTAGGTCTACCTCGCCGTCGGCAAGTGATATTGTTTTTGCAATGTTATCAAGCTGTAGCTCGGTAGCCTTTAAATAGCAGCGAACAGTAACACTGTGGCTAATGCCATCGCAGGTGGCGGTAATTGTGGCTGCGCCCGACGACACACCCGTAAGCGTGCCCGCCGCGTCAACCGATATAACACCCACGTCCGACGAGGTGTAGGTCACATTTTTGCGGGTGGTGTTATCGGGGATAAAGCTAATATTTGTCGCCAGCGTTTCGCCTACGGCGATAACGTCACTTTTATAATTGAATTCAAAATCGGTAAGCGCAACATAATCTACCACGTTAAAGGTAACATAGTTATAAACCGCCCTATCCTTTGAATAAACGTATACGTCGGTGCTACCCACGCCCACAGGGGTTACAAGACCGCTGTCGCTAACCGTTACAACACTGGTATTGCGGCTTTCATATATAAAGTCACCTACGTTTAACTGTACGGGGTTATTCTTTGGCGCTAACTGATAGGTGGCATCGGTATCAATATTTACCTCATACTTATTAAAGGTAATATCGGTGGGCAAAATCTTGCCTTTTATTTCGTATACGTGATAGTTACCGCCCCCGGTTGTTAAATACACTTCACCGGAATAATAATACACGCACAAATTTTTACCACATGTGCCAGACAGCAAGCCATTTTTATCTAAAAATTCTGCTATTGCACTGCCGTCAGACCACATGTATTGTTGTTTTTGATGGTCGTAAGCAATACCAAAATTGTGTGCACCGCCACTATAAAAAACATTTCTGCGAATATAATCACGCTCTGCCTCGTCATTAATTACAGCATAGCTTGCGCCAAGCGATTCAAGCATAGCTGGGCTAAGCTCATAGCTTGTTCTAATATAGGTAGTACCCGTTTCCTCACGGTAGGCAACCTTTGTGTTAGTTGTTGTTGCCGCAGTAGGAGTTACAACCGTCATAGAAGAATTATTATAAATACCGGACACAGTCTGGTCTAAGAAGGTATTGCCAAGGAATATGCAATTTTGCGCCTCAAAACCACCAGTACCACCATACTGTATTCCACAGTCGGCAAATATGCAACGGTTGGCATTTCCGTAGATTGATACATAGTATCCTCTGGCGTAACTACTGCCAATTTTGTAAAAAACGGAGTTTTCTACTCTGTCAAATGTTGCCATACTATAATTGTGCAGAGGGTATTCTTTTACCACACCACTACTAAGAGACCTGTAATACATATACTTACCGTAATTTACACGGAAGGTGCAGTGATCGGCATACCCTATACCACTTCTTGCAAGATTAGTAACATCAGCATAACGCAGCGACACAAAGCCACCGCTTTGGGTTATTTTTACTTCATACTGACTCATAAGGTCGCTGGGGTATATCATTACAGGGTTTTCTTTAGTGCCCCGCACGTCAAAGGTGCCCTTTACGGTAAGCGACGCGATATATGTATCGGCATAGGGGTCTTTGGGGTCGTCGGACCAGAACTGAATGTTGGTGCCGGGCATTACGGTAACGGTAGCGCCCTTGTTAATAACGGTAGAGTTTGGTATTATGTAAAGATTATCGGGTGTGAGAGTCATATCCTCATCAATAATCTGGGGCAATACCACACCGTTGCGCACGGTAAAGGTAAAGGAATCAAGCTCATTATAAACGGTTTCATCCTCGGGATCAAGGCCGTTTTCATACTCAAGATGAACATTAACGCTTACTATATAATCGTTAGGGCAATCCTTTGAAATTTTTATATAGAAGGGGTTTTCCCAGCCTGTGTGCAGCTCGTCGGTATAAATTTTACCGCAGTCTTGTGTTGAGTAGGTGCCAACGGCATCGTAATTTACCGTGGGGTTAATAATGGTAACATATGGGTCTTCTATACCCGCTGTAGATTTAGTATCTATGGTAACCATCGTGTTTTCGCTCTTACCCCAACGGTTGCGAAGCGTAAGACCAAGGGCTATAGTCTCGCCCGCGTCGATAACGCCGTCGCCGTTGTTTGCGCCGTCGTCGCCCAAAATACCCTCGGTATCAAAGGCGGCAAAGTCTTGCATATTAACGTCGGGCTTGGGCAACTTTGTAAGCGCTGCGTTAAGGTCAACAATTTGAGGCATTTCAGTTAAATTAAAATGATCGTGTATGTTAGAGCTATAGCATATTGCTTGGTTTTCTGACGTAGAGGTAAGCTGACCGTAAATAAACTTTGTGGGGTACATATCGCGGTCAGAAAACTCACTGCGCAAAATTGCCGCCATACCCGCTACTACGGGTGCCGCCATAGACGTACCCGAAAGAGAGCCGTAACGATCGTCGGGCAGAGTAGACATAATGTCATAGCCCGGGGCATAAAGCTCGTATTCTACACCGTTATAAAGCTTGTAATCATAATTGGTAAAGTAGGTTTCGATACCTTTTTCATCTACCGCCATAACACCCAAAACATAGGTAAGCGCCGCGGGGTAGCTTGGTATAGCAATAGGACATTTAACAGTTGCTTCGTTAATTGCGCCGTCATTACCTGCAGAGGCAACCAGCACGCAACGGGTATATGCCGTAGCAAGCGCGTCCTGCACAGCGATAGAGCAGGCTGTACCGCCAAAGGACATATTTATAACCTCGGCGCCGTTTTCATAGGCGTAAAGCACCGCCTTGGCGATATCAGATTGCAAGAAATAGCCCGATGCAGCAGCAGCCTTAACAGGCATAACGGTAGTATTATAAGCGATACCAACAGTACCAAGGCTGTTGTTTTGAGCCGCAATAATACCCGCAACGTGTGTACCGTGACCGTTGTCGTCGTCGCCGTTGCCCTTGCCCGCTACTATGTTAACGCCGTAGTAGTCGTCAACATAGCCGTTGCCGTCGTCATCTATATTATTATCGGGAATTTCATCGGTATTTTTCCAGATGTTTTGAGCTAAATCCTCATGGTCATAGTCTACACCCGTGTCAATAACAGCTACAATAACGCTTGACTGACCGCCGTCGTGCTCCATATTTTCATAACCGTCAGGTATGCCGCAGTGGTGCAGATACCACTGATCTTTTTTATATTCATTTTTATCGAAGCCATAGTCTTTATGAAAATCCTTATAGCAGTCAATCGCCGAGGTTTTGATCTGATAGTCATATTCAGCAAGCAAAATCTCGCCGCTTTCACGAAGCTGTGAAAGGGCTTCTTTTACGTCGCTACCCTTTTTAAGACCTGCCTTATACCAGGTAGCATTTTCAAGCGGAACAATTGCTTCAAGCGAGGCAACGCCTGCCGTCGCCATAGCAGAGGAAATTTTACCCTGCTTTGAATTGCTTAGCTTTATAAGAAGAGCTTCGTCGCTAAACTCAACCGAACCGTTTTCAATAAGCTCGGGATAAACCTCGTCAAAAGGCTTGGTCATAGCGCCGTTTTCGTCATAAGCATCCTTGTTTTCGGTAACATCAACCGACGCGTTATTGCCTTTACCGAGACTGTTAAGCAAATCGTCTGCCATTTGCGAAAGCTGCTCATCGGTAAGCTTATCGGTATCGATGTCCTCATCAAGAGTGTTAACAATCTGCTCAAGCTCCTCACGCGAAAGCTCGGAGGTTTGAGTATCGGCGGTAAGCTCTGCCGAAGCATCGTCCTCGGTGATTATGTTGTTAACCACCCCATTGTTATCAAGCTTTACGGCGGCGGTGTTTTTTGTACCACAGCCAACAGCGCTAAACATTATGGTGACCGCCATAACAAAGACAAGCGCCAACGAGATAACCTTTGTAAACAGATTTTTCATTACAAAAACTCCCTTCAACGTATACACGTTCAAATGACTTTTTTATAAAATTTTTGGATATAAAATACCAACCTTATTATAGTATATTATTTTTTAAATTTCAAGGGCTATTTAAGCATTAAACGAAAACCACAAATATCTGTAATACAGATATCGCTTTTCTGCTACGTAGGCTCCCACACTCTTTGTCATTGCGAGCGCAAGCGTGGCAATCCGTCACTCTTTGGGGAGTACGGATTACTTCTTCGCTAACGCTCATCGTAATGACAATTTATGTTTTGTTATTGCGAGCGCAAGCGAAGAATCTTTTTTAAAAGCAAAAGAGCCGAAACAAATTCGGCTCTTCTGATTAAAACAAATTATTCAGATATATGTTATACATAATCTGCGCTACCTCGCAACGAAGCGCGTTGCCGCCGGGCGCTATGTACTTACCGT
>CAYLXT010000011.1:0-29995 GCA_964387615.1 uncultured Ruminococcus sp. | reverse complement strand
TTTCTATTATGAAAAGTGGTATTTATTTATGAAAACAGTTCCGTTTACCAAGGAAGATATACAAAATTGGTCGCAAAACTACCCTACTCCTTTTTACGTGTATGATGAAGCGGGTATAACCAAATGCGTAACCGATTTATATAAGGCGTTTTCTTGGAACAAAGGCTTTAAAGAATATTTTGCTGTAAAGGCAACCCCAACACCTGCAATACTTCGTCTTTTAAACGATCTTGGTTGCGGCACCGACTGCGCATCTGTACCGGAACTTGTTTTATCACAAAAAAGCGGTATTACAGGCAAAAATATAATTTTCACTTCTAACGAGACAACCGTTAATGAATACAAGGCGGCAATTGATGCAGGTGCCATTATCAACTTCGACGATATAACACATATCGAATTCTTTGAAAAGATTGCCCCTCTGCCCGATACTGTTTGCTGCCGTTATAATCCGGGTAAATTTAATATTACAAACGATATTATGGGTCACTTACACGACACCAAGTTTGGTATGACACATGAGCAAATACTTGAAGCCTTTGCAATACTAAAACAAAAGGGCGTAAAGCATTTCGGTATTCACTCAATGCTTGCAAGCTGCTCGCTTGTTGAGGAATATTACCCTCGTCTTGCCAAGAAACTCTTTAAATTTGCCCTGGAAATTAAGGAAAAACTTGATATAAACGTTGAATTCATTGACCTTTCGGGTGGTATTGGTATTCCTTACAAGCCTACCGAAGAACCTGTTGATATATTTGCTATAGGCGACGGTGTGCGTAAGGTCTATGAAGAATATGTTACACCGTCAGGTCTTGAAATAGCCCTCTTTACCGAAATGGGTCGTTATATTACAGGCCCTTATGGTTATCTTGTAACCAAAGCGCTTCATTACAAGCATATATACAAGGAATATATCGGTGTCGACGCGAGCTGTTGTGACCTTATGCGTCCCGCAATGTACGGCGCATATCACCATATCACCGTTATGGGCAAAGAAAATGAAAAATCAGTTGGCAAATTTGACGTTGTAGGTTCACTTTGCGAAAACAACGATAAGTTTGCAGTTGAGCGTGAATTACCACAAGTTGATATTGGTGACTATCTTACTATTCATGATGCTGGTGCTCATGGTCATTCAATGGGCTACAATTACAATGGTAAATTACGTTGTGCAGAGCTTATGTTAAAGCCCGACGGTAACGTGCAGCTTATTCGTCGCGCTCAAAGTATAAATGATTATTTTGCAACACTTGATATTGACCCTGAATTCAAATAAAACATTTTTCTTGTAAAAAGCATTAATATTTGATATACTGTATTTGTGTGGAATTCTAAAATAAAGGGATGAATAAAAATGTCAGTAGGTTTCAGAAAAAGTCTTTTTGGTTTTAACTGTGACGATGTTATTGAATACATAGAGCAATCACATAAAAATTTTTCGGAAAAAGAAACCGAATTAAACCAAAAGATCAGTACACTTGATAATACTATAGCCAATGTAAACGCTCAGCTTGAAGATGTTAAAACCGCAAAAGCTGCGGTTGAAGCACAGCTCAAAGAATATACTGACAAATATGACGAAATTGAACGCCTTTCACAAAACATTGGTAAGCTTTATCTCGTTGCACAGGCAAATGCAAAATCAATTATGCAAAATTCTGCCGAAACACGCGATATTACAAATCGTGAGGTAGAGAAAAACCTTCACTCTATTGATAACGCTCACGAGCAGCTTGCCGCACTTAAGGCTGAAATTATGCAGACTTCTAACGATTTCGTAAGCAAAGTAGATACACTTGTTACTTCACTTGCTACTGCACGCGAACAGGTAAATCAAAAGAATTCTGATAATCGTGAACTCGCTGAACAGTTTGAAAACCTATTTGCCGATATAAATAAATGAACGAATATTATATAAATACAAATAATCTAAAATCGTTTTGCAATAAATTGCGTGTTGGTGATAAAGTATATTTAAGCGGTGTGGTATATACAAGTCGCGATGCGGCTCACAAGCGGATTTTTGAACTTATAAAAAACGGTGAACCACTTCCCTACGAAATTGAAAATTCGGTAATATATTATGCAGGACCCACCCCAACGCCTGAGGGTATGTCAATAGGTAGCTGCGGACCTACAACCTCGTCCCGTATGGATTTTTATGCGCCAAAGCTTTATGATATGGGGCTTGCGGCTACTATTGGCAAAGGCGAACGAAATCAAGCAGTTATTGACTCTATTGTAAGAACCAAATCGGTTTATCTGTGCGCCATAGGCGGCGCAGGAGCCTTGGCGGCAAAAAGCATCGTTTCAAGTAGAGTAATCGCCTTTGAAGATTTAGGCTGTGAATCAGTAAAACAACTTGAATTTAAAGATTTTCCGCTCATTGTTGGTATTGACTCTAACGGCGGTAATATTTTTATCAGATAATTTTAAGCAGGATGTATTTTACATCTTGCTTTTTTTGTTTCTATGTGTATAATATTATTAAAGTGTTCTATTTGGAACACATTTGCATATAAGGAGGTGTGAACAATAAACTGTTTTTTGTTTGATGGATTTAGTGAATCGAAAAAGATAGAAGTTTTATCAATACTTGATAATCCAACTTCCTTTTCAAAGGGCGATGAACTTTACCGTAATGGTATGCTTGCTGTTATTTTAAGTGGCAAAGCCACGGTGAAGAGACTTAATGATATTGGTGATAGTATTACAATCCGTTCAATATCAAGCGGCGAGCTTTTTGGAGCTGCTTCGGTTTTTGGAAGTTGGAGAGAAGGTATGAGTAGTATTATTGCAGATACTTCCTGTGATGTTTTATATATTTCTGAAGAAAAGTTTTGCGAAATTTTAAAGCAATATCCTCAGATGTCAATAAACTATATCGGGTATCTTAGTGATCGCATACGTTTTTTAAACCGTAAGCTTGATGCTTTTACAACAAAATCTACCGAAGAAAGATTATATGAATATCTGTTAGCCCAATCTGACAGCAACGGTAATATTAATCTGAATTTCGGTATGGCAGAGCTTGCTCGCAGACTTAATGTTGGCAGAACCAGTATCTACCGTGATATTTCAACACTTGAATCCAAAGGACTTATAAACCGTGACGGTCACAACTTCAAAATTTATAAATAAGGTGATAAAAATGAAAAAACTATTAGCAATCCTTTTAACCCTCACACTCGTTTTAGCCCTTGCAGGCTGTGGCGGCAATGACACAACCTCTTCAGCACCCGACACAGTAAGCGAACCTGCATATACAGCGGTTGATATGTCTGTGGCATATATGACAGGTCCCACAGGTGTTGGTATGGCAAAATTAAATGCTGATTCAGATGCAAAGCTGACAGCAAACAACTACACATTTACTGTAGCCGCCGCTGCAACCGATATAACAGCTAAATTCTTAAAAGGTGAAATTAACATCGCATCTGTACCCACAAATGTTGCTGCTACCCTTTACAACAAGTCAGAGGGTAAGGTCAGAATGCTTGCAGTTAATACCAATGGCGTGCTTTCTATTCTTGAAAAAGGCGACACCATTAAATCAATCGCTGACCTGAAAGGCAAAACAATTTACTCAACAGGCCAAGGTCAAAACCCTGAATATATTTTAAATTATATTCTTACAGAAAATGGTATAAATCCCGAAACAGATATTACAATTAACTTTGTATCCAGTGACGATTTAAAGGCAAAGCTCATTAGCGGCGAAGCTGAAATTGCAATGGCTCCCGAACCACTTGCAACCGCTGTAATGGTTCAAAATCAAGAACTTAACCGTGTGCTCAGCATTAATGACGAGTGGTCAAAGGTTTCTGATACAACACTTATGATGGGCTGTGTTATTGCACTGGACAGCTATATCGAGGCTAATCCTAAAGCAGTTGAAAAATTCCTCGAAGAATATGAAGCGTCAATCAAATTCGCGACAACTAATATTGATGAAGCGGCTACCTATTGCGAAACCTATGGCATTGCTCCAAAAGCCGCTATCGCAAAAAAATCTATTCCCATCTGCAATCTTTGCTATGTAACCGGCGACGATATGAAAACTAATGTAAACGGTTATTTTAACGTACTGTTTAACGCAGATCCTACATCTATCGGAGGTAAATTACCCGCTGATGATCTCTACTACAAAGCAGACTAAAACATCATTTTTCAAAAAAACAATAAAAACAATATTAATAGCGACCTTCTGGATACTTATTTGGGAGGCCGCTTCCCGTCTTGTAAGCAGAAATAACGAGTTACTGTTGCTAATTTTACCAAGTCCTTTTACAGTATTTAAAACATGGACGAAAATTGCTTTTACATCTAACTTTATTAAAGCCGAATTACTGACACTTGTTCGGATTTTTGCAGGCTTTATTATTGGTTGTGTTTTGGGATTTGTTATCGGTATAATAACCCATATTTCTAATCTTTTTTATGCACTGCTATCCCCCATTCTTAAAATAATTCGCGCTATACCCGTTGTAGCAATTATTATTATTATGTATCTTTTCTTTGATAGCTCTACCCTACCCGTTTTAATCGTCTGTCTTATGGTTTTACCTCTTATCTGGCAAACTGTTTATGACGGTCTTAATAACACAGATAAAGGACTTTTAGAGATGTCAGAGGTCTTTAATTTGTCAAAGATAAAAACACTTATAAGAGTTAAATTACCAAGCATTACACCGAATTTAATCACCGCCTGCGTTAACGCGTTAGGACTTGCGTGGAAATCGGGTGTTGCGGCAGAAGTTATATGTCTGCCAAAAGTCTCTCTTGGTACAATGCTTTGGCAAGGAAAAGGCAGCGTAAACTTTGACGAGGTTTATGCCGTTACCCTTACAGTTGTTGTTTTAAGTATAATAATTGAAATATTACTAAAATATTTATGCAACAAATATCTTGCAAGAAACGGAGGCACTTTAAATGATTGAACTAAAAAATGTCTCTTTTTCTTATGGCGAGCTTCAAATCTTAAATAATTTTAATTTAACAGTAAATAACGGCGAATGTATTCAGCTTTACGGTGTGTCAGGCTCGGGCAAAACAACCGTCGCGCGCATTATCACAGGTCTTGAAACGGCAGATAGCGGTCAGATAGTTGTACCGCAAAAAATATCTGTGGTATTTCAGGAGGACCGTTTGCTTGAAAATGTTGATGTTCAAAAAAATATACGCCTGATACTTTCAAAAGAGCAATACGCTTTTGCTGATACCTTGCTTAAGGAATTCGGTTTATATGATGTTCGTAAAAAAAGAGTGTCAACGCTTAGCGGCGGTATGAAGCGACGCGTTGCGCTTGTTCGCGCTGTTGCTTATGGTGGAGATGCGTTGATTTTAGACGAGCCATTTAACGGTCTTGACTCTGACAACAAAAAAATTGCCGCAAGCATTATCAAGCGTGAATTTTTAGATAAAAATAAGTCAGTATTACTTATAACTCACATAAAAGAAGATGCTGATTTGCTTAATGCAAATATTGTGAATATATAAAAAATCTCGGTGTTTTCTACCGAGATTTTTTATATTTAACATAATTTATTAAGAACGGCAAAACACTCCAAAACATATACCAAAAAAATAAAATCATTGCATATAAATATGTTTCTGCTTCCGTATAAAGAGGAAATATATAAAATAACGTTATAACGATTGAATTAAAAACACAAAGAAATAAGCTGTTTTTACAATTTAATAAGACCATTTTTCCATATTTGTAACAACAAAGAGGTAAAATTATTGTTACTGCTATTAACAGATATGTAAACAATATAACTCCCCAGCCTAAATTCTTGCCTGTATAACTATCAACAACAATATAAATTATACTTAAAAGTAATGGAACGATAAATGGATATACAATTTTTTTAAGTTTCATTACTTTTTCTCCCAGAAAAATCAATAACACCTATACCGTAGCCTGTCGGTTCACCACTTTTTATGCGATCAATGTAAGCACGTCGTAGTGATGTATTATTTGGTAACTTATCGGGATTACCATCATATAGGCAATCAAACAAACGCCAAACTTCATTATAATTTGCATAGTCACCTGAATGAACTATGGTATAATCATCATAAAAATCTGCAAGATTTGAACCTTCTTTTAACACTTGCCTATTCCAAGGATAAAGCAACCAACTGTTACAAATAAAGATTATTTCATCAAATTCATCTTTAAAAAATTCAGCTGCCGTACGATATGAATCTACAACCAAATTATGTTCAAGTTTTGTGCCCGTGCGCGGTATATGTACACTTAAAACCTTGGTACCCTTTGGTATATGTTTGCCATTCACATCGCAATCAAACCAAGTATTATTAATTTCAAACTGCAAACGACCAAGTGCAAAAATTTTCATTTCAAAAATACGTTCATACCATTTTGTAGTCATAGTTCCATATTTGCCGTGAACTAAACTACATTCAATAAGTTTATAACGTAAATCGCACATCGTATCATAAAATATTTCGTCACTAATTTCTTTTTGCTTAAACCTATTGTGTAAAATAGGCGCCATAGATAAAAACAAAAGCATATGGGCTGTATATAGGCAAATTCCTTTGCTTTCAGCAAGTGTTGTTGTATCTTCAACCATTTTATTTATATTGAATTTATCGCTATCATAACGATTTACAATAGTTAAAAAATCATCATTTTCAAGCAATACATCAAGCGTATGCAGTAACTCGCTTTGAGCATCACAAGGAAAATTTAATTTTTGCATCAGTTCTTTTGCATTTTCTTTAATCATGATAAAAGTCCTTTAATTTACAGTAACATTTTTAAAATCAATTTTTAAATCAATTTGGTCAATATATAATGAAATCGGAAGTCCCGAAGGTGAAAAGGTAAACTCATATTCATATCCGTCTAACCTGCCCGTAATTTTACAATTTTCATCATCGCAGACTAATGAGTCATTATTAGAAATATCGTTTAATATATTAAACAAAAGTTTCACAAATGCGCCTTGCGGCATTGAATTAATATTAGGCGTATATGTCACACCTTTAAATTCAGCCGTCACACCGTTTTTATTTACAATTAGAGTTAAGTCTTTGATTTCCTCGGGCTCGTTTAGAATAACCTTTAAAGCACCGTCAGACACAAACGAATCACAAACAAACTCGTCTTCACCGTAATCAATTTCTGCCGTAAAAGTAATATCGTTTAATATCGGCATTACGGTTCTTTTTTCCAAACACCCGCAAAGTGTTAACAATATAAGGGGTAAAACCAAGATTTTTTTAAACAATTAAATCACCTAATCTGAAATTGTTTTAAGCCCCTCAATAATATCGCTTGGCAATATTGCGCGTGTTGGCATTTTTTCTGCCAACATATCAGCTACAGCACCATGCAACCAAACAGAGTTCAGCACAGCGGTTAATGGGTCGTAACCTTGTGCAAGTCGCGATACAATCATACCCGAAAGCACGTCGCCGCTACCGCCCGTTGCAAGACCGTCATTACCCGTAGTGTTAAAGAAAATTCTACCGTTTGGCGTGGCGACAACGGTATTAGTGCCCTTGAGCACTAAATAGCAATTGTTTTCCACGGCAAACTTTTTGGCAAACTTAACACGGTTTGATTCAATTTCATCGGTTGTGGTATCACAAAGACGCGCCATTTCAGCGGGATGCGGCGTGAGTATTACAGGAGCTTTAATTTTTCTAATTATATTTATGTCGCCCTGCAATGCATTTATTCCGTCAGCATCAATAACAGTAGGAATTTGTGTTTTTTCAAGCGCTCTTGTTACCAATTTTTTTGCTTCATCATTGCGACCAAGTCCACAACCAATAAGCAATGAATTGCTGCCCGACAGTGAAGATAAAATTGTTCTATCATACACAATCGGTGTGCCGCTTTCAGATGTATCTACCGGTATTGTTACTGCTTCGGGTACAGCATTTGTAAACGCCGTATAATTTTTATCGCACACAAGCGCCTTGACAATACCGACACCGCTACGCAGCGCCGCGCGAGCAGATAAAATCTCGGCGCCAGCCATACCGTAGCTCCCGCAAAAAAGTAATGCCGTGCCAAAGGTGCCTTTGTGAGAGTTTTTAGGTCTTTTAACTGTTTCGGGCTTATCTATTGTAAGATAGGCATAATCGTCTATAGGAAGTCCTATATCCAACACTAACGTTTCACCGCAAAAATCACTTGTTTGCGGCAATAATTGACATAATTTGTACGACGTGAAAGAAAGTGTTAAATCAGCACGAAAAGCGGTTGCTACCTTGCCGCCATCACAAAATACGCCGCTTGGAACATCAATTGCAATTTTAATACAGTCATATTCATTAATTTTTTCAATAAGATTTGTGATTTTTTCAGACAAAAACCTGTTGAGTCCAATACCAAAGAGCGCATCAACAATAATATCAAAATCACCAATAAAATCATCAATAATTTTTATATCCTTAACGCTATCTTTAAAACTAAGAGCGGTATCGGTAGACGGAAATCCAATTGGAGTAAGCAAACACACATCGGCACCGCAATTCTTAAGATTGGCGGCAATTACAAGTCCGTCGCCGCCGTTATTGCCGTTGCCGCAAAGCACACATACTCTTTTACCGATAACACTGTATCGGTTGAGTATTTCCTTTGCTGCGGCACCTCCTGCATTTTTCATTAATTGCGCATAAGAAAAAATGCCGCGCGAAACGGCATTATCTTCGGCTGATTTAATTTGAACTGCTGTCAGAACCTTCATCATATCACCCAATTATAAGTTTTCACAAATATGTCGGGGTAAAAAGCCTTTCATAGCGGCAACCACCCTCTCATTTGGCGCAAAAACAAAAGCTTTTTGGGGCTTTCCTTCCTGCTTATAATACAAAACAAAAGCATTTTCATCGGATTTATTACAAGCAAAAAAGCAATCCTTTTCTGTATTTGCAGGCAGAGAACCCGTATATTTTTCTATCCTCTGAACATCACCTAAATCAAAGCTAATCATTCTTTTACGGGAACTTTTCGCGATTATTTTATCAATATCCATTGTGGAATTGGTAACAATATATTCATATTCCACATTTAACATTGAATATAATTTAAAAGCGCCATAGCCAATTAAAAAAACAACTATAATAGCAAGACTGCCCAATAGCCATAACGAGATTGCCATAAGAATAACCGCCAAAAGCGCTATACCAATATACGCGACCCAAATTTTCGGTGTCTTTTTTATAGCTACAATTTGTTCAATAAAGGTATCCATATAAAATTGCCTCCAATACTATACTTGCATTATAATTTATTTTATTATATAATTATAAAAAAAGCAAGTATCGGTTTTTAAATATATTATGAATTAAGGTGAAAATATGAAAATTAAACCAGGCTTTAGTTTAAAAACAGAAAACGGTCAGTCTATTGTCTTTTGCGACAAAAGCATCAACCGTGATTTTACGAGCGCAATCTCTCTTACCGAAACCTCTGCTTTTCTTTGGAATATGCTTCAAAACCAAGCTGCTACCAAAGAACAGATGCTAAACGGTCTACTTAGTAATTTCGATATTTCAACTGTGCTTGCGCTTAATGATATTGATGTATTTATAAAAACTTTAAAGGAAAACGGAATTTTAGAGGAATGAAAAAAAATCTGACAACAAATAGATGGATATATAAACACACAAAACCATTTATACCTCAAATAGTGTTTGTTTCAATTTTAAACATTGTAGCTTCGCTGGCATATATTTTTTTAGCAAAGCTATCTCAACAGATTGTTGACACTGCCGGCGACAACTCCACGCATACTTTTATGATAGGCAGTATTTTACTTTTTGGTTTGATACTTTTACATATTATAATTGAAGCTGCGGTATCTGTCGTAACTACAAGCGTTGCTACTAAAATGAATATTTCTTTAAAAAACTATATGTTCACTTCGCTTATGAAGAAGAAATATGTTGATATTTCGTACTATCATTCGGGTGATTTACTTAATCGCTTTTCTTCAGATGTTGAGGTTGTGGTAAACGGTAGCATACGGCTTATTCCTTCACTTATTTCAATGCTAACCAAAATTATCGCAGGCATAACAGCACTTTGTATTCAAAATTACTATTTCGCTTTTGCGGTATTAGCAATCGGCTTTTTATTTCCGCTTTGCGGTAGATTGCTCAGCAAAAAATATAAGCAGCTTCACAAGCAAGTCCAGCAAACTGAGGGTGATACTCGCTCATTTTTACAGGAAATTTTTGCAAATATTGTTGTAGTTAAAACCTTTAGCGGCGAAAGGCCTTTTTTGCTAAAGCTCAATGAATTTTTAAATACCAACCGTAAGTTACGAATTAAGAAGGGCGTTTTTTCGGTAATTATTTCCGCCATGCTTTATCTACTATTCAGTTTCGGCTATTATGGCATTTTGGTGTGGGGCGCCTCACAAATTGCTGTTGGTGCTATGACCATTGGTACACTTGTTTATTTTTTGCAGCTTATTTCGGTTTTGCGCGCTCCCTTACAAAACATATCGGGTGTTATCCCGAAATACTTTTCAACCGTTGCATCTGCCGAGCGACTTATTGAGCTTGAGCAATTAGAAGACGAACCACAAAATACCGATAACCGTATAATTGATTTTAATACCATTACGGCTGATAATCTTACCTTTGCTTACACAAACGAAATTGTTTTACGAAATAACAATTTTTCAATTAACCGTAGAACTATCACCGCAATCACAGGTCGTTCAGGCAGCGGCAAAAGCACACTGTTTAAATTGTTGTTGGGTCTTTTCCCCGCCACTGCAGGCGGTCTTTATTTTGACGCCGAAAAACCTATTAATGAAACCACGAGAAATATGTTCTCTTATGTGCCACAGGGCAATATGATAATTTCGGGCACAATACGCGACAATATTACTCTTTGCGATACTACCGTAAGCGATAAAGATATTATTAAAGCCGCAAAAACTGCTGAGATTTATGATTTTATCTCTGACCTCCCCGACGGCCTTGACACTTTGATTTCCGAAAGAGGACAAGGTCTTTCAGAAGGTCAGGTGCAGCGAATTGCAATTGCCCGCGCGTTGTTATTTAATGCTCCAATAATTTTGCTTGACGAAGCAACCTCTGCTTTGGATGAAGCAACTGAAAAACAATTGCTTACCAATTTGAAGGAACTCACCGATAAAACAATAATTTTTATTACCCATCGTAATACTGCTCTTAATGTTTGTGATAAGGTTTTGCATCTTAGCAACGGTACATTTAGCGAAAAATAAAAAATTATCCCCACCGAGAAAATCGGTGGGGATTTCTAATACATTATTACATTAGCCAAAAAATTATAGTAATTATCAAGTAGATAACCATTAAAAAACCAACCGCAATAAGCGTAGGCTTAAGCATCATTTTTGTAGCCTGCCAATAGGTTCTCCAGATATCCTTAAAGCTTGATGTGGTTCCTTTTTTGGCCCAGCTTACGCGTGGCGGAAGATTTGACATATCGGCGATTGTTCTGCCGTCGTCGATATACGTTATCTTTTCTCTTTTCTTCTTGTCGCTCATAGGCGTTAATCCTTATTAAGCAAGTGGCACGCAGCGCAATGACCGTTGCCAAAGTCACGATATTCGGGTGCTACCTCATCACATAAGCCTGCAATAGCCTTTGGACATCGCGTGTGGAAACGGCAACCCTTTGGCGGATTTGCAGGAGACGGAATATCGCCCTTAAGGATAATTCTGTTCATCTTTATATCAGGATCAGGCTGCGGAATTGCCGAGAACAGAGCCTCGGTATACGGGTGCAAGGGATTAGCGAATATATCCTCTTTAGTACCAAACTCAACCATTGAGCCTAAATACATAACGCCAATTTTATCAGAGATAAATTTAACAACCGACAAATCGTGCGAAATGAACAAATATGTTAGGTTCATATCCTGCTGTAGCTTTTTAAGTAGATTGATTATCTGCGCCTGAATTGACACATCAAGCGCCGACACAGGCTCATCACATATAACAAGCTTTGGATTAACCGACAAAGCACGCGCAATACAGATACGCTGTCTTTGACCGCCTGAAAATTCGTGAGGATAGCGCTCATAATAATAGTCACGCAGACCGCATTTATCCATAAGATCTAAAACGTAGTCCTTAACCTGTGATTTTGGCACAATGTTGTGCACCTCAACAGGCTCTGACAGTATGCCGCCAACCGTACTGCGAGGTGGCAGTGATGAATATGGATCTTGGAAGATAATCTGCATCTTTTTGCGTATTTCGCGCATCTCAGATGATTTAAGATTGGTAATATCCTGACCCTCAAAAATTATCTGACCGCCGTTTGATTCGTGCAATTTAAGTATTGTACGACCCAAGGTTGTCTTACCGCATCCGGACTCGCCAACAATACCAAGGGTCTCGCCCGCTTTTAGCTTGAACGAAACGTTATCTACAGCGATAAGCTCTTGTTTTACTTTGCCTGTAAAGGTCTTTTTTATAGGAAAGCATTTACGAAGGTTGCGAACCTCTAAAATGGCTTCCGGATCAAATTGTTGAATTGTTTTTTCTTCAGCCATTTTTTTGCTCCTCATCGTAAAGGTGACACGCTACAAAGTGTGTGGGGCTTACCTGTATCATATTGGGGTATTCACCCGAGCACTTTGCGGTGCACTTATTACATCTTTCCTTAAAATAACAGTGGGCAGGCATATTTATGGGATTCGGCACGTTACCTGGGATATTGTAAAGAGTATCGCTGTCGGAATTTAAGGTCGGCTTAGACTTTTGAAGACCGATAGTATACGGGTGCATTGGATTATGGAAAATCTCATCCACAGTTCCCTTTTCAATTACCTTACCAGCATACATAACGACAACATAATCTGCCATTTCAGCAATAATACCAAGGTCGTGTGTGATAAGCATTATAGAGCCGTCAATCTTATCCTTAAGGTCACGAAGCAGGTCGAGTATCTGCGCCTGAATTGTAACGTCAAGCGCGGTTGTGGGCTCATCTGCAATAATAAGTCGCGGGTCGCTTGCAAGCGCCATAGAAATCATAACACGCTGACGCATACCGCCCGAAAGCTCGTGTGGAAACGAATTATACACACGCTCGGGCATTGCTATACCAACAAGATTAAGCATCTCAATAGATTTATTTTTTGCATCTTCTTTGGTAGCCTCAGGACTATGAATAAAGGTAACCTCATCAAGTTGTTGACCGATAGTAAATACAGGATTAAGCGAGGTCATAGGCTCTTGGAAAATCATTGCAATCTGATTTCCGCGAATTTTATGAATATCGGCTATCGGCATCTTAGCGATGTCATAAACCTTCTCTTCGCCTGCTTTATCCTTAGATTTAAATCTTATCTCACCCGAATAAATCTGTCCCGTAGGTCCCTGCAAAAGACGCATGACCGACATACTTGTAACCGACTTGCCGCATCCCGACTCACCAACAACACCAACCGTGGCGTTAGACGGCACGTCAAAAGATACGCCGTTCACAGCTTTAACTACGCCCTGCTCTGTAAAAAAGTAGGTGTTAAGCCCATCTATCTCAAGTATGTTGTCATCGTTTTTCATTTGAGTCAGATATTCCGACTCGTCAGCCTTGCGGTATTTTTCTGCCTCAAGGCGCTTCATAACCTTTTTGTTCTCTTTTGCGATAGCTCTTATTTCTTTACCTGAAAGGTAGTTTTTGCTGATTTTTGCCATAATAAACTACCTCCTTGCCTTCGGGTCAAGCGCATCGCGCAGACCGTCACCGATAAAGTTAAAGCCTAAAACTGCAATAACTATACATAAACCGGCAGGCATCCAAACATTTAAGTAATTTTGCAGTATGTCCTGATTGGTAGAAATGATATTAATCATTGTTCCCCAAGCGGCATAAGGAGCTTTTACACCAAGATTAAGATAGGACAACGTTGCTTCATATAAAATCATACTGCCAAGGCTCAAACTCATCTCTACGATAAGCTGGGGCATAACATTAGGCACTAAGTGCTTGAAAATCTTACGTGACGTAGAATAGCCCATTGCCTCAGCCGCTACCATATATTCCTGTTCACGAAGTGAGAGTATCTGTCCGCGAACAAGACGCGCAGTACCTGGCCAGGAAATAAAGGTAAGATAAATCATAAGCAGATAAATGCGATATTTTGCGTCTATACCCGAAGCGTCAAGTATGGTGCTTATTATCAGCAAAATCGGCACGCCTGGTAAACAAATAAGAATATCGCACAAACGCATTATGATATTGTCGATAGCGCCGCCAAAAAATCCTGCGATACCACCTAAAATTACGCCTAATATTGTAATCAAAAACACAGCGATAAAACTAACAATAAGCGAAATTCTGCCGCCGTACATAAGGCGAACAAAAATATCATAGCCTTCGTTATCTGTGCCTAAAATATGCTCTTTTGACGGAGGTGCTAAAAAGTTATCTTTAAGCGACTTTTCAGTGGTCTGTCTTATGGTATACTCTTCACCGTTTACAGTATATGTAGTTTCAGAAACCGAGTACTCAGTCTTGCCGCTTTCATCAAGCTCAATTTCTCCCCACTCGGTATATACAAGCGGACCTAAAAAGCTGAACAAAAACAGACCGACAACCATTATAAGACCTATAATACTAAGCTTTGAACGGAAAAATCTGCGAACTACCATACGCGTTGGCGACATAAGTCGCACGGTTTTATCGTGAGGCACTTCGTCTTCGGCAGTATCTTCCATTACTTCATTTTTAGTAATTTCTTCCATAAAGCGCCTCCTTACTCTAATTTAACACGTGGGTCAACAATGCCGTACATCAAGTCAGCAAGCAATACGCCGATAACACTAAGAAGCGCCAAGAACATATTGTAGCCCATTATAAACGGAATATCGCCGCGATTCATCGCGTCAAGCGCTATATTACCGATACCAGGCAAGTCAAATACCTGCTCAGTAATAATAGCACCCGAAAACAGTGACGGCAAAAGTCCTGCCAGCGAAGTAACCAGCGGAATAAGGGTATTTCGGAAAGCATGCTTATTAATAACCACTTTTTCACTAAGGCCCTTAGCGCGCGCTGTGCGTATATAGTCAGAGTTCATAACCTCTAACATATTGGTACGCGTCATTCTCATACGTGCGCCGATGCTTAGTATAACTATGGTAAGAATAGGAATAAACATATGTCTTGCATAGTCAAGCAATAATTCAATACCGGTATATGATGCAGTAGCATCTACAAGACCTGATGCCGGAAACCACCCAAGCTTTAACGCAAAGAGGTCTTTAAGCATCTGTCCAAAGAAGAACGACGGCAACGATATACCGACCATAACAAGTACAGTTACCAGATAATCACGAAAGCTGTACTGATGTGTAGCTGCGGTAATGCCAAGCGGTATTGCGATTAAAAATTCAAATACCGTTGCAATAAGAGCTACTGCAAAGGATACTCCCATATGCTCAAAAATAACGTCAGCTACGGGAATACCGTATACAAAGCTGGTACCAAGATCAAAACGAGCAAGAGCACTAAGCCAGCTAAAATAGCCCTTTAAGATGCCCCAAAAACTGTTATCGCCAAGTCCGTACATCTGGTACATAGCGTTTACTGTTTCTTCGCTAACGGTAGCGCCACCCTGATTGATGGCGTTGATCTTATCCTGAATAAAATCAACGGGCATCAATCGGATTAGAAAGTAAATAATCATTGAAACGCCAAGCAATATAAATACGGACATTACTAATCTTTTTAAAATATATTTAAACATTAGTTACTCCAAATTATTTAGCAAATTCAACTTCCCAGATTCTGTCGAGCGGCGATGAATATGGATTCATCTCTGATTTGGCGGGTAGGCTGTCAGAATCAATTACCTTTGAGTTGTATGCATAAAGTACGCTTCTCTGATATACAGGAAGCTCAATAGCAAGATCAAGGATTTGCTCCATAGCCTCTTTATAAAGGTCGGAGCGTTCCTCTTGATCGTTGGTTTCGCGCGCCTCGTCGATAAGCTCGCTAAGCTCGTCAAGAATGTCTAATTCTTCTGCGGTACCGCTTGTCTTAAGGTAGTTATAACCCCAAGCAAGTGTACTTGTTGCAGTAGAATCCTTGTGGTATACCTGATAGAGATCAGGGTCAAGTGCCGAAGACCAAGCAGCCGCCCAAACCTCAAGTGAGCCTGTGTTTATCTTTGTGAGAGCCTGTGTATCACAAACAACCTCAACATCCCAACCCAAATCGTTAAGAAGAGCAGCTGCATCACGGAACACCTTATATGTTGGGTGATCCTGCAAGCTTGAGCCTGCGATTGTAAACTTAACCGAAAGCTCACTGTCACCTGCGCTAACGCCTGCTTCTTGCATATATTTTTCAACGTTAGCAATTGCAATGTCTTCACTCCAGCTACCAAGAGGCGGATAGTCAAAACCGTTATCTTCAGCATCGGCGCCCTTAGGATAAGCCCAGCTTACCTTAGACATCGGCCAGAAAATCTGCTCAGCAGTACCTGCACGATAATAGTCAAGCGCAAGTGAGGTATTCATTGCGCACATAATTGCTTTACGAAGGTTAATGTCGGTTACTTTAGCAGAATTTATACCGATGTAACCGTAACCTAATTGATCGGTAGTTAGAGTTACCATACCTTTTTTAGAAAGGGCTTCAAGCTTTTCGTAGTTATCGGTTGTGAGTGAGGGTGAAATATAATGAACATTACCCTCCTGCAAAGCGGCAATAGCATTTGCAGAGCTTACTACCTGATAACGAATTTTTTCAATTTTTGCATTTTCAATGCCTTCGCCTACTGTATTGAAGTTTTCGTTAGCCTTGAAATATACAACGTTATTTGTGTAAAATTCGCTCTCGGTTGGGTTATCGTTGTTTTTGGTATTTGTTGCTTTATATGAGCCAGCGCCCATAGGAATTTTAATATTTCTTGTTGACTGAATAATATCAGTCATAAAGTCAAAGCTTGCAAACTCAACGCCAAATTTATTGTTTTCAATGTCAACGCCAACACTGCTGCCCTCACCGTAATAATGCTGAGGTGCAATTGTGATTGCAAAGTTCCAGATAGCCTTGGGGTCAATTCCGTCTATTGTAACAGAAAGAACATCGTATTCATCAGCGTTCTTAACTGTACCGTCGTCGTTATGAGCAGAAGCGATTGTGTACTCGGTACCGTTAACCTCAATAGTTTCACCCGCTTGATCGGTATGACCTAAAGACACAATACCTGAAATATTTTCTACAGCCAAAGAACCATCGTCTGCAACATTTTCGTGAAGAATAACCTCCTTTGCTTTGGCAGCAAATTCAGTACTTAATGTATTAGCAGTGCCCCAATACTGTAAAATAATATCTAACTCTCTTGCAATTTTATCGTTAAAAATATAATCAATTGCATCTTCCTTTGACTTGATTGAGTCAGGATATGCGGGTGTTAATTTTTTAATCTTAGTGCGGTCAATCTTACCGTCGTCGCCCTCTTCATACTCAACCTCAACGTAACCCTCGGTGTACATAAAACAGAAGATTTCGTCTTCAAACTCCTCATAAGACTTATAAGGTTCATCAATGTATGACTCCTGAGCGCCAAGATAGTCATTTTCGAGTTCTTCTTTAAAAAGCTTTAAAGCGTATTCGTAATCTTCCAACAAATTAGCGTTGGTAACCTCATCTGCATCATTTGAAATTGCAGACTGATAGCCACTGCTTACAGTGTAAGCGGCAATGGCTTTTTTCATAGCGTCGTAACCAACTTCTTTTGTAGAAGAAGCCTTGATCTCTGAATTAAAAAGATTAATAAGCTCATTAATACGGGCAGCAGCGCGTGATGATGCCTGAGATGTAATAAGGTCATCACTGTCATCCGATGCAGAACCAACAGTTTGTGTACGATATTCAGAAAGACCTAAAATATCGGTTGAATAGAGTGTGTTAGAACCAGTGTATACGGGATCAAGGTACACATAATAGTTGAAAAGTACGTCTTCCATAGTAAGCGGATGACCGTCAGAAAATTTTATACCGTTTTTAAGTACAAAATTATATGTAACGGTATCGTCATCATTTTCTACGATTTCATAATCCTTTACAACAACAGCCTCATCTTCGCCGTATGCTACCTGAACCTCACCGTCAACATACTTAGAACCAAGCATACCAATCTGTGTCATAGCAACGATTGTGCCATCAGGTGCCGAAGTATAAAAGAACGGATTAAAAAGTCCATCGAGTTGATCTGTCATTATAACAAATGCATCTCTGGTACCTGCGCCGCAGCCCGTAAGTACAGATAACATACTTACACACATAACAACGCAAAGGATAAGTGAAATAATTCTTTTTTTCATGGTTGTCGCTCCTTTGATATATATTAAAAATTTTTTAACTTTCAAAATCGACAGTTACTGTATTACCGTTAGTAGTAATCTTAACCGTTTCGCTTTCGTCACCAACAGCCACACAGTCTATTTGTGCAGTAGTAAGTTTTGAAGAATCACCCATACCGCAAACCAAACCAATCGAATAGTCATCGACACCAAAATAGCATGAAGAATCGATTTGTAAACGACTGCTTAAAATATTAACATTTGTAAGTGTAGCCTTATCAGAAAGACTTCCGACAAAAAGTCCGTAAGCAGTACCTACCTTACGGGTACCTGCCTTAATTGTAAATGTAATATTTTCAAAGTTTAAATCTGAAATTACAGCCGTATCGGCAATGTAACCAAAAAGACCTGCATTGACCTTTGAGTTATTGGTTTGTGTAGCGTTGACATTTTTAATAGTGTGACCATTTCCTTTAATTGTACCGCCAAAATTACCATACATAAAGGTTGTGGGCCATATTTCATCCGCAAAGTCAAGATCAGCAAATAGCTCGTAATTGCCGTTAAGACTTGCACTTTCAACAAATTGTTCAGCGGTATAAATGCGATACCACTCACCTTCTGTCCAATCAACGTAAAGCTTTAATACAGAATCGGAGGTAGAAGCGTCATCTTCGTTTACAACACCGGGATGTGTGAGGACATCGCTCGTAAGCTCGTTTGTACCGTCCGCATCAAAATATGCTTTATTATAGGTATAACCTTCTCTTTTGGGGAAGTCAAACATCTCAATCGCGCCTGTTTCTTCATCCCAAGCAGGAACTGAAAGTTGCTTTTCACCGGTTGGGTCAAATTGCATAGTATCAACCAATTCGCCCGAATCAAGCGAATAAAATTCGATTTCAAAAAGCGGTACCCACGCAGCGTATAGAGTCAATGCAGGTTGATCTGCAGAATACTCTTTACTACTATCAATTTTCAAAACATCGTTTTCAAAATCCCATTTACCCGAATAAGTATAGGTAGTATTTCCATCATCATCGGTGGTCTCTACCCTTTCGCTATACCAACCCGCTAAAAAGTGTCCGTTTCTTGACACCGTAAATGCATCATTACCACGCGCATCGTCATCGGGTGAAATTAAAGCTACCTTTGATTTTCCATCAACATTGAAGGAGTCAACGATTACAGCGGTATTGGTTGTAAAGGTGCCGCCGTTAGCGTCAAATTTGACGCTAACGGTATAGCCCTCGCTATTGTTTGTTTCATAAGGAGTAGCGTTTTCACCACAACCCGAAAGCAATAATACAAAGCAAATTGCCAACAAACCAAAAACAAATGATTTAATTCTCTGCTTCATTTTCTACTGCTTCCTCCTCTTCTTTGGGTTGTTTTTTTGTCTTGGCATTTTTTATCGCATCGCTGATTTTTTTTGATACAAGCTTTACAAAATCAACAATTTTTTGCCAAACAAGCTTTGCCACAATAGCAATTTTTTCTGCCGCGATCTTTGCCCATTTAACTACTACGGGTTTTGTCGCATTATACGCTTTAACGATCCATACCTTTGCGATATTGAAAACCTTCACTGCAAGAGATGCTACCCAAACAGCAGCGATTTTAACGGCCGCCGCAATTTTAGCGCAGATAGGTTTAACAAACACTCCTATTTTTGCAATAATTGGTTTACAGAACGCGGCAATTTTATTGATTATCGGTTTAGCAAAAGCAACTATTTTATAAATGATTGGCTTGCAAAAAGCAGCAATCTTGTCCCAAATAGGCTTAAACACCTTGCCTATCTTTTGAATTATTGGTTTGCCGAACGCGACTATTTTATCGGTTACAGGTTTTATAAATCCGCATATCTGCTCTTTAAATTTTTTAACAAGCAATATTGCGGCAACAACTACAACAGCAATTATCGCAAGTACGATTAACCAGATAGCAGCATTTGACTTCTTGCCGCTTTCGGTTGCATCGCCATCCTTTTTCTGTGCGTCAGGGTCAAGCGCCTTTATACGTTGTTCAGCAGAAACAAGATCAGAATAGTTAGTAACCAACGCCTGCTGCTCAGTAGTAGCAACCTTTCCGTATGCCACACGAGCCGCTTCAACCAACGGCTTATCGTTATAGCTTACTCTTTCAGGAATTGCCTTGATAGCGTTGATAGCATCAACTGCAATATCATCAGGCGCCGCAGGACCGTCAATAGTAAGATCGAAATACTGATTGCAAATAAACGAATCATATCCTACGCCGTTTACAGGACGAACCATCGTAAGTTTATCATCAACCTTACCAACATAGTCCACAAAGGTAGCGCCGTAAAATACATTTGAATACATCTCACCGGTAACATTCCACATAAAGAAAGGAACAATACCCATACCGTTAATCTGTACTTCATTGCCGTCATAATCAGTATATGTGCCATAGTCACCCGCTCCGGGTATGTTTTCAAAACTGCCATAGTAAGATGGGTCAAATTCTTCCTCAAAATTAGGAACATTATAACTGCCGAATATTACCATATCAAGTGCATTACAATCATAGAATGCCTTGTGACCGATCGCAGTTGTTGTGTATGGCATTTTAACCCTTACAACATCGCTGCCCGAAAATGCATAAGCAGTAATACGAACAGTATCATCTGCAACAACGACATCCTCGTTGTTAACACCTGCATATGTAATAAGCTCTATTCCCTTTTCATTCATACAGTAAAGCGAACCGTCGATTACGAATACAGTATCGCTGATTTCGTATGTATAAGTAGTAACTTCCTTATCTTTACCGTTAACTTCTTTTGTCTCGGTAGTGCTAAACGGTTCTACCTTACACATAGCAAACGGATTATCGGCAATTTTTTCAAGGTCTTCGCCAAGAGTTACCTTAAACGGTGTAAGCGCCTCTTTAATAAATACATTTCTGCCGATTTTAACAGCTGCGGTAAGATCTGCAGATGTAATCGCAGTATATGCAAATGCATAATCACCGATATTTTCTACATACTTAAGATTTTCAACCGTAGCAAGCGGATCGCAGTATGAGAAAGCGCCCTCACCGATATCGGCAGTTTTTTCACCAAGCTTAACAGTATTAAGCAAGCGGTTAGAAACAAACGCGTATTTACCAATGGTTTCTGCGGCAGAAATATCAACATTTTCAAGACCGCATTCCATAAATGCATATTCGCCGACAGTTTCAATATTTGTGAGATTTATATTTTTAAGAGCATCACATCCTGCAAAGGTGTAGGGCTTTATTTCAGTAATATCTTCACTCAAAACAACGGTTGATAGATTACGGCAATATGAGAATGCATATTCACCAAGGCTTTCGGCAGATGAGATATCAACGCTTTCAATCTGAGGACCATGATAGGTATATCTGTAATAGCCTTCAGAATTAACTGCGGCAACAGACATACTTTCATCTAGACAAGCGTAATATACGTCACCCGAAATTGCATAATCACCAATTATTTTCGCCTTGGACAGATCAATATAT
Organism: uncultured Ruminococcus sp.; assembly: GCA_964387615.1. GTDB lineage: Bacteria > Bacillota > Clostridia > Oscillospirales > Acutalibacteraceae > UBA737. The sequence goes on along the minus strand of CAYLXT010000011.1, from coordinate 8,164 downwards.
TTAAGGCTTGATGTATTATAGAACGCCATCTTGCCAATTTCGGCATTTTCGCCTAAAGTAACAGTTTCAAGACTTGCAGCGTTTGAGAATGCGCTTTCGCCTATTACCGCATTCTTACCGATAGTAAGCGAAGTAAGAGGTGAAGAGAATACATATCTGAAGAGCTTTTGTTCACCCTCCATATACATTACAACCTTAAACGCCAGATCTTTATCAATACTGAACGCGTAGTCACCTATCGTAACATCGTCACCGATAACAACAGTTGCAAGATCAAGACATTCACTGAAGGTTCCTTCTGCAATTTCCATCTTATCAGGAATTGTAACCGATGTAAGCTTGGTAAATGAGAAAGCATATTTGCCAATTTCAGCCTTTTCATCAAAAGCCGGCATTTGTGTGATTGATGCTTCAAAGAACGCATAGTCGCCTATCTCTTTAAGCTCACCAAGTGCTACAGATACAAGGCTCTCGTTAGAAGCAAGACCGTACTCACCGACTACAGTAACCTTGTCCATAACAACCGTTGTGATCTTTTGGTTATGTGAAAATGCACCCTTTGCAATTTCGGTAACCTTTTTACCGCTGATATTTTCATAGGTAAACTCACCGCTTACAGTTGGTGATACGGCAATTAACTTTTTACCGTCAGAGGATAAAATGTAATCCTTGGTCTGAACCTTATAGTTCTTATTGCCGTCTTCAATTTCAAATTCAGAAATCTTGGTATCTCTGAACGCAAATACACCGATATCGTTAACATCAGGACCGATGGTAACCTTTTTCATATCGTCGCATTCATAGAACATACCTTCAGGCAAAACAGCAGAATTAACATAAAATTCTTCAAGCGATTCGCAGCCAGTAAAGGCATACGCGCCGTATTTAACCTTTTTAGCGTCGATGGTGACATCAGTAAGCTTTTTACATGCCGCAAAAGCGTACTGACCTATAGAATAAAGGTTTTCGCCAAGAACAACACCCTTAAGTTTCTGGTTGCCCGCAAATGCATAGTCTGAAACCACGCAAGCAGACGGAAGTTCTAATGTGTCACGCAGATCGCAGTTTTCAAATGCGTTCTGGTTAATAATTTTAAGATTATTTTCACTGCTGAATGTAATCTTCTGAAGTGATGTACAACCGTAGAATGCGCCGTAATCAATTGATTCAAGTGTTGACGGGAATACAACCTCTTCAAGTGCGGTCAGGTTGGCAAAAGCGTAAGACGAAATGCTTTCTACACCTTCCGGGATTATAATCTTTGTAATTGTATCGTCACCAATATACCAAGCCTTTGAGGTTTCGGCATCATCAAAAGCAAGCTCTTCCTCGGTTTTCATAATATACTCAAAGTTAGAGAACGCAAACTGACCTATCTGGGTAAGCGAAAGATCAGCAGGTATGTCAACGAGGCCGCCGTTACCGTAATAGTGAGTAAGGCTGGCGCCTGTTGTTACATACGGGTCCTTCACCTCAACATTAACAGTTTCGGAATAGTATGTGCTTTCATCGTCAAGCAATACCTTCATTGTAACCGATGCAAAGCCTTCGGCCTGTGCGGTCACAATACCCGAAGAGTCTATCTTAACAATGCTCTCATTACTGCTTTCAAATGATACTGTAGTATCGTTTTTAAAATATGAATCAAGCGAATAGTTAAGCAGTACCGATTCTGACGGATACATTTCTAAAGAATATTTTCCTTCAAAGAAATTAATACTTCCTGTATCACCTAATTTTTTATTTTCGTTTTCGAGAATATAATACGCTTTTAATGTCTCGAATCCGTCTAATGTAAAGACATCGGCTACCGGTTTATCGTACCGTTTATAACCGTCATCACCCTTATCAAGTACGGTAACATTAAATGTAACGCTCTTGCTGTTGGTGGGATCCTGCGCTTTAATAATAGCAGTACCGCTCTTTACAGCAACAAGTTTATTGTTTACAACACGAACAACACTTGGCTTTGAAGATGAGTACACAAGCAGCTCTGCCCATTCGGTATCGGGAGTAACCACGGGCTCTAATGTGTAAACCTCGTTAGGACTAAGAGTAAGTCCTTCTTCAAGACCCTCAAAATAAAAGTCTGTAAAGTCATCGGGAAGTGCTAATTCATATGTGGCGTAATTAAGCGCATAGTCATACACATTAACAACAAATGTGTTTTTTGTGGTGGCGTAGTTCTTTATGTCATATACATAATCGGTAAGTTCAAATGTAACCTTTGTAGTGCTGTTGCGCTCTGAATAAACAGGAGTCATATACTGCTCAAAGGTCTTCATTGTAGGGCCAACATTGCCGTCAGCATCCGCCTCTTCGGTAACATAACCTATCTGCGAAGACATCGCGTAGTGATTATCATATACATACACATCTGCATATAAGCGGTTTTTCTTTAAAGTCTTGTCGTACTCATAACGATACTCGACATCTGTAACAGTAGGCGCCTCAAAGTCAGCAACCAGCGGAAATTCAAAAACATTATTATCATTTGTTTCAAGTCCGCCGTCACCGTAGTCAACGTAACCTACAAGTCTTACCGTATATTCGCTGTTATTTTCCAGATTATATTCTGTTGTGTCAAATTCTATTTCAACATTTGACGGATAAATAGACGCGCCGCCGTCACTGTATGACTTACGGACATCTGTTTCTACCTTTTCAAAAACAACATCGCCCGTCACGTCGTCCGTGATACTAATCTCTATCTTTGCTGCGTTACGCAACAAACCTGCCCATACAAAGCGAAGTGAATGTATTGTGCCCTCCTGATTGGAAAGCGCAACATAATTTTCGTTTGCAGAAATCACCATATCATCAGGATCCTGCAAGAAATAATAAGAACCAAGATAACTTACATAGTCGTCGCTTACTCCACCAACAGGACGCGTAGCATAAGCATCTGCTTTTACCTTATCCTCTTCGTCAATGCCGTCATCAAGCTCATCTGCGTTAGTATCATAGTATGTAAGGTCAAAGAGAGGAGCCTCTGTCCAATCGCCGTAAAAAGCAAGATAAGGAACATTAAGGTCAATCTTTGTACCAGACTTTGCTTCAAGAGTTACAAAGCCTTCAACATACATACCGTTTTCAAAGGAAGTATCAAGATACTCTTTATCCTCATCGCTAAGTGTGATCTTAACTGTAACGGTTGCTTCTTTACCCTTTTTAACACGAATCTTATTACCGCTTGCGCTTCCGCCTTCAACAGAAACAACCTCAATCTTAGCGCCGTCTAATGAATACGCTTCTTCTGTAACGGTTGTTTCACCCGCAGCAGTTTTTGTATCACTCACGCCCTCAGTCATAACATAAGCGCCAACATTGTAAGAAACTGCTCGCTTGCCTGTGTTATTGATGGTGAAGGTCATTTCATAAACGCCTGTTTTTTCGGGGTCGTCACCAAGTTCAAGCTTTGCCTTGTCCATCACTTCGCCATTTTCATCGGTAGTTGTGATGTATGCAGGAGACTCTATAGAATTTGTAAGATTTGCAAGACCCGCGCCCTGCTTTCTCACAGAATACGGCAAACCGTTTTGTCCGAGCGCAATGTCTGCGGTAGACATAAGCAAACAGTTAACCATAGTATTAACCTTTTGGTTGTCGTCGGCAATATCGGGATAATTTTCGACTACATACTGACGCAATAGTACAACAACGCCCGCAAGGTTAGGACACGCCATTGACGTACCTGACAATCTGTCATAACTGCCGCCTGTAATGGAAGAAAGTATGCTACCACCGTGTGCAGTGATTTCAGGTTTAATTTTAAGGTCAGGTGTGGGCCCCCATGAAGAGAAGTCCGAAATAAAGGGACCCGATGTCTGACTGCGGCTTATTTTTAGTGTTCCGCTTCCCTTTTCGGCAAGCATTTCACCGTCGTCCTGTGAAATAGAGCAAACCGCAAGTGTTGCATCACCGACATTCATTTTAATATCACCAGATACATTATTATAAATAATGATACCTGCAGCGCCCTGCTCTTGAGCGATCATTGCCTTTTCTTCAAAGGTGTTTGAACCGCGTCGAACAAGCGCAATCTTGCCCTCAACATTAACACCTGTATAGTCGGCTGTACGACCAACACCGGGGATAAGCACATAATCAATTTTCATTGATTTCTTATCGCCGAGTAAATCATCATAAAAATTATTTTCTTCGGCGGCACCGTTTGTAGATTCAACAAAGTATATAATCTTATTGTCAAATTCAATATACGGAGTTTCTGCACCCGCAATCGATGCTACAGACATAACACCGTCATAGGTAGATGGCGAACCAACAGTACCTGTATCGGGATTAGAGGTAAGACCTAAGTTACCGTTTTTATCAGAACCGTATGCCGAACTATAGCTGTTAGAAGCCGCAACAACCATACAGATACCCGAATCACGCAACTTATCATAAATGCCGTCAACAGCCTCTTCATCACTTTCACGGCTGAAGCCACAAGCCGTACCGATTGACATATTAATTACGTCAACGCCCAAAACGATACAGTCTTCAAGTGCCGCAAGAATCCACGCTGTGCGTGCAGTATCCATAACGTCAGAGAATATCTTCATAGATACAAGCTGAGCGTTAGGAGCTACGCCGCGAATTGTATCGTCATTACCAACTATAACACCCGAAACGTGTGTACCGTGGTTATTGTGTGTTGAATATGCGTCAGAATCAACGTCAGCATAGTCAAAGTTATAGGGAATTTTTTCATTAATATAAACATCGTCAACGGTAAGACCGTCTAACTGCTCGGCAGCCACCGTATCTTTAATAACAGCTGCGACATCGTCATATGTAAGACCAAGCTTTTCTGAGGTGAAATTATCAACCGAAAATGCGGTGTGATTTGAGTCAATACCGGTATCAAGCACAGCGACAACCATACCACTGCCGTCATAGCCTGAATCGGAACTGTCAAAAATACCTGTATCAAAAACATCAACGGCATTCTCTACAAGCTGTGTTTCGCAGGTGTTATATTCTTCACCCACGATAATGTTCATACCCTCGCCCAATGATTTGCAGGTGTTTTCAAAATCAGAGGCTTTAATAACAAGCTCAAAGCCACTAAGTATTGTTGAATATTCCTCACCTGTTTTATAAGAAATATTCTGCTTGTCAAGAGCGGTCAAAAACGCAGCCTTGTCCTCTGCAACATTTTGCTTTGCCACTTTAGCGTAGTTGCTGTTTAAAGCGAAACTTTCAAGACTCATTGTTTTGTCTGAGTCTTCATAGGCATCGATAACGGCAACATCGTCTGTAGTAATAATGACCGATATCTCATCGTTATCATTGATAGTATCAGGCAATTCAAATACTACCGAACTATCAAAATACTTTGTATAGTCCAAAGCAATGTTATCAATTTTTTGAATGTCAGGATTGGCGTTTTCACTACCAACAGCAGATACCTGTGACGGAGGTAATGAACCTAAAGTGATTACAGCCGCCAATGCAGCAGCGGTAATTTCCTTTACAAATTTGTGCAGTCTTGAACAATTCATATTTTCTAAAAACTCCCTTGAAAGCATAATTGTACATTATGACATATATATTCAATTTATTTTACCTTATTCAGTAAAAAAAAGCAAGGATAAATATTGCTTTTTTTGTTTTTTATTTCATTTACTTTTTTTACCCGCTATGTTATACTTAATATATATTTTTTTGCGAGGTCACAAATAATGACAAAACAAAACACAAATCGCATTCTTTTAATCTACAATATTCTACTAAGTGCTTCAATAGTCGTAGCAGGCGTGTTCTTAATTTTAGGTTGCCTTAGCATATATTTTTCAGGCAACGGCTATTCAAGAGAATTAGTCGCGCAAACCTTTTCAAAAATATGTATTCCGATATATATTTGTTTGGCACTTGTTGTCGGTAGCTTTATAATAAACGCTATAATACCAAGCAACACCCAAACAAAGGCCGCAAAACGCTATAATCAGATATTTTTAAATTTATCTGCCAACCGTGACACCAACGACACCGTCACAAAAATAGAAAGAGTTAAAAAAATTCTTAAATTTTCACGAGTTGCAGTAATTATCGTTTGCAGTATCGCGTTCTTGCTATACGCTTTAAATTCAAGCAATTTTCACCAATCCGATATTAACGGTTCAATGATAAAAGCAATGCTGTGGCTTTTACCTTGCTTAATTATTTCTTTTTCTTTCGCAGTTTTTACACATTATTACAATATTAATCTTACCAAAAAACAAATTGAAATATTAAAAGCGTTACCAAAAAATGAAACAGCAACCGAAACCACAAAAAATAAATCTAACGACAAAAAGATTTTGATTACAAAAATCGTTATTGCTACAGTTGCTGTTGGTGTTTTGATATTCGGCGCTGTTACCGGCGGCTTTTCCGACGTGCTTACAAAGGCCGTAAATATATGCACCGAATGTATAGGACTTGGTTAAGGGGTGGTAAATATGAGTAAGTTTATAAATAAATTAAAAGCATTAAAACCAACCCGACGAAAGATAATTCAGTTATATACCGCTCTGCTTTTTAATGCGAATATCAAGGGTTTTATATCAGGTAGTATCTATCAGGGTCAAACAAAAATCGCCTGTGTTCCGGGACTAAACTGCTACTCCTGCCCCGGTGCTGTGGGCGCTTGTCCGCTCGGTTCACTTCAAGGCTCATTCAGTGCAGACAAAAGCACGATTTATTATGTCGGCGGTATTTTACTTTTGTACGGCATAATGCTTGGTCGTACAATTTGCGGTTGGTTGTGTCCATTCGGACTTATACAAGAACTGCTCTATAAAATTAAGACACCAAAACTTAAAAAGAGCCCTATAACGCGTATTTTATCATATTTGAAATATGTAATTCTTGTTTTCTTTGTGTTTATTGTTCCTATTACATACGCATTCCGTGATACTCCGCTACCCGCCTTTTGCAAATACATCTGCCCCGCAGGTACGCTTGAAGGCGGTATCAGTCTTTTGGCTAATAAGGTTAACGACAGTTATTTTTCAATGCTGGGTCCCCTGTTCACTTGGAAATTCTTACTGCTTGTGAGTATCATTGTAGCATCTATATTTATATTCAGAATGTTCTGCCGATTTATTTGTCCTTTGGGTGCCTTATATGGATTATTTAATAAAATATCTTTCTTCGGAGTAAAGGTCGATAACCACAAATGTACCAACTGCGGACTGTGTGTAAACAAGTGTAAGTTAGATATTAAAACCGTCGGCGATGCCGAATGTATAAACTGCGGCGAATGTGTAAGCGTGTGTCCAACAAACGCGATCCGCCGGAAAGGCTTTAAGGCAAAAGACGAAATCCCCAATACACAAAAGCACAAAAAAGCAAAGCTTGTTACACGAATTATCTCTGCAATATTAATGGTTGCCTTACTTGTAGGATCAATCGCTTTTTACTGGAACGAAAGCAGTAATAAGGTAAGCTACGGCACAGCAGTTGGTGATATGTGCTACGGAGCAGATTTACCGATAGTAACCCCTGACGGCGTTATTACCGAAACAATCAACCCAGCCAAAACGGGTAAAATAACCATCATAAATTTTTGGGGTACATGGTGTACGCCTTGTGTAAACGAACTTCCCTATTTTGATAAAATAGCAAGTGATTACAAGGACGATGTAGTGGTTGTTGCAGTTCATTCAAGCGCAAGCAAAGAAACCTCACCCGAGTATGTAAAAGGTCATTACCCCACGAGCCAAATAGTTTTTGCAAACGATATTCCCCATGAAACAGATACCTTTAACGGTGAATATTATCTTAATCTTGGTGGTAGCGGCGCCTACCCCTATACCGTGATCATTGATGAAAACGGTATAATACAGGAGATTTTTGTAAAAGCGCTTCATTACGAAGATTTAAAGACTGCAGTTGACAAAATACTAAAATAAAAACGCAACACATATTGGATGGATAAAATTTATATGCCATATTATCGATTCTATATTGAACTTCCCGAACTCGAAAACAGTTTCGGTAGTGAGCTTAAACACTATGGTATTTATTATGTCCCCGCAGTAGAGAGCAAATACATTTCTAATATGCCCGTGTGGGACGGCAGTTTAAATTGAATCACAACGCAAAAATGCTCTGCTGTATTTCAAGCAGAGCATTTTAATATATCCAATTTTAAATTAGATTTCAGCAAAGT
>CAYLXT010000010.1:0-31895 GCA_964387615.1 uncultured Ruminococcus sp. | reverse complement strand
GCTTCAGGCGCATACACAGGTGAAATAAGCGCCGAAATGCTTGTGGCTAGCGGTGTAGAATACGTTGTAATCGGTCACAGCGAGCGCAGACAGTACTTTGGTGAAACCGACCAGACTGTTAACCTTCGTACACTTGCCGCTGTAAATGCAGGTCTTAAAGCAATTGTTTGCGTTGGTGAAACACTCGAACAGCGTGAACTCGGCTACACCGAAACACTTCTTAAATACCAGACAAAGATGGCTCTTACAAACGTAAGCGCTGAACAGCTCAAGAATATCGTTATCGCTTACGAGCCAGTTTGGGCTATCGGTACAGGTGTTACCGCTACCGCTGACCAGGCAGACGAAGGCAACGGCTTTGTTCGTGAGGCTATTGCAGAAGTTTACGGTGCAGAGGTTGCTGAAACCGTTACTATTCAGTACGGCGGTTCTATGAATGCCGCTAACGCTGACGAGCTTGTTGCTAAAGTAAACGTTGACGGTGGTCTTATCGGCGGCGCATCACTTAAAGCACAGGATTTCTCTGTTATAGTTAAAGCCGCTTCTAAATAATTTGACCCAAAACAAATAAACATTGCGTAGGGACCGGCGTCCCCGACGGTCCGCAAAATTAACGGACTGTCCAGGAGGCCAGTCCCTACAAATATGAATATATTTCACAGGAGAAAATTTATGAAAAAACCCGTTGTTTTATGTATAATGGACGGTTTTGGTATTCGTAACGTTAATGAAGGCAATGCTATCTACACCGCCCAAACCCCTAATCTTGACAAATATTTCAGCAAAAACCCCTTTACCACAATCGGTGCTTCGGGTCTTGACGTTGGTCTGCCCGATGGTCAGATGGGTAACAGTGAGGTTGGTCACACCAACATCGGTGCAGGCCGCGTTGTTTATCAGATGCTTGTTAAGATTACCAAAGATATCCAAGAAGGCACTTTCTTTAATATTGATGCTCTTAAAAACGCAATCGAAAACTGCAAAAAGAACGACTCTGCCCTTCACCTTATAGGTCTACTCTCCGACGGTGGCGTTCACAGCCATATTGAGCATCTTTACGGTTTGCTTCAAATGGCAAAGAAAAACGACCTAAAAAAAGTTTATGTTCACTGTCTTATGGACGGCCGTGACGTTTCTACCACAAGCGGTATCGGTTTCATAAAAGATTTACAAGACAAAATGCTTGAATTGGGCGTTGGTAAAATTGCTACCGTTATGGGCAGATATTACGCTATGGACCGTGACTTTGCCTGGGACCGTGTTGAAAAGGCTTATGCCGCTATGGTTTACGGCGAAGGTGTGCAAACTAATGATATTGCCGCTACTATGGTTGAGTCATACTCAAACGACGTTACCGACGAGTTTATCATTCCTACCGTTGTTGATAACGAAGGTATGATTAAAGCAAACGACAGCGTTGTATCTTTCAACTTCCGTCCCGACCGTGCGCGTCAGTTTACAAGAACGTTTGTAGACCCCGACTTTACAGGCTTTGAGCGCAAAAACGGTTTCTTCCCACTTAATTACGTTTGTATGACACAGTATGATGAAACAATGCCAAACGTTAACGTTGCATATCCACCCGAAGAGCTTAAAATGACACTCGGTGAGTATTTGGCAAGTAAAGGTATGACACAGCTTCGTATTGCCGAGACACAAAAATATGCCCACGTAACATTTTTCTTTAACGGCGGCGAGGAAAAGACCTTTACAGGCGAAGACCGTATTCTTATTCAGTCACCCGATGTTCCTACCTTTGACCTGCAGCCCGAAATGAGCGCATACCCCGTTTGTGATGCTGTATGTGAGCAGATTCGCTCTGGCAAATATGATGCAGTTATTCTTAACTTTGCTAACTGCGATATGGTAGGTCACACAGGCGTATTTGATGCCGCAGTTGCCGCTGTAGAGGCTGTTGACGAATGTGTTGGCAGAGTTGTAGAAGCCGCAACCGAGATGGGCGGCGCAGTGCTTATTACCGCTGACCACGGTAATGCCGATTGTATGGTTGGTGAAGACGGTAATCCCTTTACACCTCATACTACCAACCCCGTTCCTTTCTGTGTGGTAGGATATGATTGTGAGCTTCGCGAAGGCGGCAGACTTGCCGATATAGCGCCCACAATGCTTAAAATACTTGGTCTCCCCCAACCCGCTGAAATGACCGGTGAGTCGATTATTAAATAAGATTACAGCAAAACCAATCCCTCCTATATAGATTGAATTAGTTGTTAGCAAATTCAGAAAGAGAGATAAAATGAAAAACAAAATACTTAAACTCATTCCTGTATTAATATTAATTGCATTAGATATAATATCAATTTTCACATTTGAATTATTTAGTTTTCAACTCTCTATAAAAAACGTCACAATTTCATTTGTATTTTTAATAACATCTTGGATTGTCACATTTATTTTTTCAGGAAACAAGAAATTTTTAATTGGTATGTCGGTATATTTTTTTCTTATAATTTCAACCTTTTTGATATACACATCTTTTACATTACCTGACTGGCTTGAAAATACGATACTGATTTTTGATTTTACTTTTTTATGCCCACTGGGTGCATTATGTGATCTCTTCTCTAAACCATTTGCGTATTATACCCCGTATGCATATTATTTTTTTATATTAGTAATTATTTCTTTTTACGTGGTTTATTTTATAGGCAAATATGTAAAATCAAAACGAAAAGAAGACTGATTTATGAAAAAGCTTTCAATTATATCAATTATTATCGGCGCATTACTTATAATCATTAGTATTGTTACTCCTTTGATATCAGTTCTTTTAATACCCACCACTACACCATCAATTGGAATAATTGGTGGTGCAGATGGACCAACAGCTATTTTTTTAACTTCATCTCTTTGGATTAATTCTATATATGGCAAACTTACTATTTTGGGTGTAATTGCATTAATCGTTGGTGTGATATTATTAATTATAAGCAAAAATAAGAAAAATTAATTTTTAATTTGTCATTGCGAGTGCGAAAGTAACGAAGCAATCCGTGGTCCCTATAAAAGAAAACGGATTGCCACGCTAACGCTCGCAATGACTTCTTTTTATTATATGACAAAAACACACGGACTAATCATTTGATTAGTCCGTGTTTAATTTTAATTATTCTTCTACAGTTTCAACTGCCTCTTCTACCATAACTTCGGTTTCGATTGTCTCGATTTCCTCGGCAATTGGTTCGGGGTTGATGTCGGGGTGCTTCATACCTGTACCTGCAGGGATAAGCTGACCGATAATAACGTTTTCCTTAAGACCAAACAGCGGGTCAACCTTGCCCTTAATTGCGGCTTCGGTAAGAACACGTGTAGTCTCCTGGAAGGATGCTGCTGACATAAATGATTCAGTAGCAAGTGAAGCCTTGGTAATACCAAGCAATGTTGCCTGATATGTTGCTTTGCTAAGGCCTTCTTCACCTGCGTCGATGCGAGCCTGAACCGCAGCGTTTGCATCGGCAATTTCTTTATATTCATAGCTGCTGCCTGCAAGCAGTTCGGTTGAACCTGCATCAATAATACGAAGCTTGCGCATCATCTGACGAACGATAACCTCGATGTGCTTATCATTGATGTCAACACCTTGTGTACGGTAAGCGTTCTGAATTTCAGCAATGATATATTCCTGAACAGCCTCGGGTCCCTGCGCCTCCAAGATATCCTGCGGATATTTAGCGCCCGGAACAAGCAGATCACCGGCTTTTACATAGTCGCCGTCATTTACAAGAACACGTGAGCCGTAAGGAATAACAACCTTTTCTTCAGCCATTGTTTCTTCATTGTTGATTACAAGCACATTGCTGCGCTTTTCTTCAACCATACGAACACGGCCGTCAATCTTAGCGATAAGACCGCAAGCCTTAGGTCTGCGTGCTTCAAACAGCTCTTCAACACGAGGGAGACCCTGTGTAACGTCGGCAACGTCACCACCCGCAACACCACCGGTATGGAAGGTACGCATCGTAAGCTGTGTGCCAGGCTCACCGATAGACTGAGCCGCAACAATACCAACCGCTTCACCAACGGTTACGGGCTTATTGGTTGCAAGGTTAGCGCCATAGCACTTCTGGCATACGCCGTGGTGGCTGTGGCAAGTAAGAATTGAACGGATTTCAATCTTTTCAATACCTGCATCAACAATACGCTTAGCATCTTCTTTGGTCATCATATGGTCGGTGTCGCAGATAACCTCACCTGTTTCGGGGTGAACAGCATCGTGCAACAAGAAACGGCCAACAAGACGTTCTTCAAGAGATTCAAGCAGGTGATTACCATCTTTAATATCAAATACGGTAAGACCCTCTTCGGTGCCGCAGTCGATATCACGAACAATAACATCCTGTGAAACGTCAACAAGACGACGGGTAAGGTAACCAGAGTCAGCGGTACGAAGCGCTGTATCGGCAAGACCCTTACGCGCACCACGAGAAGAAATGAAGTATTCCAAAATGTTAAGACCTTCACGGTAGTTAGCACGAATCGGAACTTCGATGACCTTACCTGCGGTATTTGCGATAAGACCACGCATACCTGCAAGCTGACGAATCTGGCTCATAGAACCACGGGCGCCTGAGTCAGCCATCATATAGATGGGGTTAAACTCGTCAAGGTTGCCCTTAAGTGCGTCAGCTACATCCTCGGTAGCCTTGTTCCAGATTTCAATTACGTGGCGGCTACGCTCATCATCACTGATAAGACCGCGACGGTAGTTCTTTGTTATAGCATCAATCTGCTTTTCGGCATTGCCCAAAATCTCTTTCTTTTCGGGCGGAATAACTGCGTCAATAACGGCAACGGTAATAGCGCCCTTTGTAGAGAACTTAAAGCCTGTAGCCTTTACCTTATCAAGCACGATTGATGACTCACTTGTGCCATGAGTATCAATACAACGCTCAATAATCTTACCAAGAGCCTTTTTGCCAACCTTGTTCTGAATGATATCATCATTAGACTCAATAAACTTCTTATCAGAGTCTTTAACGCTGAAGCACCATTCAAGGTCAAACGCGTGCTCGGGATTACTACGGTCAACAAAGCCTAAATCCTGAGGAATAGATTCGTTAAAGATAAGGAAACCTACGGTACACCATACAAGCGCTGACTTGCCCTCGTTATTGGTCATACGAACGCGTATAGGCGCGTGAAGGCCAACAATACCGTCGTTATAAGCCATCATAGCTTCATCCTTATCACGGAATACCTTGTTTGTACCTGGTTCATCTGCCTTAACAAGTGTTAAGTAGTAGCAACCCAAAACCATATCCTGTGTAGGAACTGCAACGGGTTTACCGTCAGCGGGTTTAAGCAGATTGTTAGCAGCAAGCATAAGGAAACGTGCTTCTGCCTGAGCCTCGGCTGAAAGCGGCACGTGAATAGCCATCTGGTCGCCGTCAAAGTCAGCGTTGTACGCTGTACATACAAGTGGATGAAGCTTAAGTGCCTTACCCTCAACGAGTACGGGCTCAAATGCCTGAATACCAAGTCGGTGAAGCGTAGGCGCACGGTTAAGAAGAACAGGATGTTCTTTAATAACAAGTTCAAGCGCATCCCAAACCTCAGCAGAAGCGCGCTCAACCATCTTACGCGCAGTCTTGATATTTGTAACAGACTTGGTTTCAACCAAGCGCTTCATAATAAAGGGTTTAAAGAGTTCGAGTGCCATTTCCTTTGGAACACCGCACTGATACATCTGAAGTTCAGGTCCTACAACGATAACCGAACGACCGGAGTAGTCAACACGCTTACCAAGAAGGTTCTGACGGAAACGGCCCTGCTTACCCTTAAGCATATCGGAAAGTGATTTTAATGCTCTGTTGTTAGGTCCTGTAACAGGCTTGCCGCGACGACCGTTATCAATAAGAGCATCAACCGCTTCCTGAAGCATACGCTTTTCGTTACGAACGATGATTTCAGGAGCGCCAAGCTCTAAAAGTCTTTTAAGACGGTTGTTACGGTTAATAACACGACGGTAAAGGTCGTTAAGGTCACTTGTTGCAAAGCGTCCACCGTCAAGCTGTACCATAGGACGAAGATCGGGTGGAATAACCGGAATAACATCAAGAATCATCCATTCGGGACGGTTACCTGACTGACGGAATGCTTCAAGCACCTCAAGACGTTTTAAAATGCGAGTACGCTTTTGACCACTTGCCTCTTCCAATTCTGCGCGAAGCTCGGCACAGGTCTTGTCAAGGTCAATTTCAGCAAGCAATTCTTTTACAGTTTCAGCACCCATACCTGCCTTAAATGCATCTTCATACTTTTCACGCATTTCGTGATACTGCTTTTCGTTAAGAATCTGCTTCTTTTCAAGCGGTGTATCACCAGGATCGGTTACGATGTACTGTGAGAAATAAAGCACGTGCTCAAGCGCTTTTGGTGATACGTCAAGAGCAAGTCCCATACGTGAAGGAATTGTCTTGAAATACCAGATGTGTGATACAGGAGCTGCGAGTTCAATGGTACCCATTCTCTCACGGCGAACCTTGGCGCGAGTTACCTCAACGCCGCAACGCTCGCAAACCTTGCCCTTGTAACGAATTCTTTTATACTTACCGCAATGACATTCCCAATCTTTAGTAGGTCCAAAAATGCGTTCGCAGAAAAGACCGCCTGTTTCGGGTTTGAGTGTACGGTAATTAATGGTCTCGGGCTTGGTAACCTCACCGTAAGACCAGCTTCTGATTTGTTCGGGAGAAGCGAGACCGATTTTTATAGATTCAAATGATAAATTCTTTTCTTCTGACATAATCTCTCACCCTCCGTTATTATTCTTCTGAATAGTCGTCGTCTGCATATTCATCGGTTTCAACGATGTCATCGCCGTTTTCATCCTGAAGACCAAAGCCGTCAAAATTACCGTCTTCTACAACGGTGCCGTCAAATGCCTCTTCGTCATCGGCAACTATCGGCTTTGAAAGACCGATATCATCGTCATCATCAAATGTTTGTTTAAGGTCAACCTCAAATCCTTCACCGTCAAGAACGCGGATATCAAGTCCGAGTGACTGCAATTCTTTAATAAGAACCTTAAATGACTCAGGAACGCCTGCCTTAGGCACGTTTTGACCCTTAACGATAGCTTCATAAGTCTTAACACGACCTACAACGTCGTCAGACTTAACTGTAAGAATTTCCTGCAGTGTATAAGCTGCACCGTAAGCTTCAAGCGCCCAAACCTCCATTTCACCGAAACGCTGACCACCAAACTGTGCTTTACCACCGAGCGGCTGTTGTGTTACAAGTGAGTAAGGACCTGTTGAACGGGCGTGAATCTTATCGTCAACCAAGTGATGCAGTTTGAGGTAATACATATAACCAACGGTTACCTTATTATCAAACGGCTCGCCTGTACGACCGTCATAAAGCTGTACCTTGCCGTCTTCGGACATACCTGCCATCTTAAAGCATTCACGAATATCCGACTCGTGAGCACCGTCAAATACAGGTGTCGCAATGTTCCAGCCAAGAGCCTTCGCGGCATAGCCCAGATGAACCTCGAGAACCTGACCGATGTTCATACGGGAAGGAACGCCCAACGGATTGAGTACGATATCAAGCGGAGTACCGTCGGGTAAGAACGGCATATCCTCACTTGGCAAAATGCGGGATACAACACCCTTATTACCGTGACGGCCTGCCATCTTATCGCCGACAGAAATCTTACGCTTCTGAGCGATGTAGCAACGAACAACCACGTTAACACCGGGGCTGAGTTCTGATGAATTTTCACGGGTAAATACCTTAACGTCAACGATTGTACCGTATTCACCGTGTGGAACACGCAATGAAGTATCGCGAACCTCGCGAGCCTTTTCACCAAAAATTGCACGAAGAAGTCTTTCTTCTGCAGTAAGCTCGGTTTCACCCTTAGGTGTTACCTTACCTACAAGTATATCGCCTGCCTTAACCTCGGCGCCTATACGAATAATACCGCGTTCGTCAAGGTCTTTAAGGGCATCGTCACCAACGTTTGGAATATCACGTGTGATTTCTTCAGGTCCAAGCTTAGTATCGCGGCACTCGATTTCATACTCTTCAATATGGATTGATGTGTAAACGTCATCGCGAACAAGACGTTCATTAAGAAGAACCGCGTCCTCGTAGTTATAACCTTCCCAAGTCATAAAGCCGATAAGAGCATTACGACCGAGAGATATTTCACCGTTGCTGGTTGCGGGACCGTCTGCGATAACATCTTTCTCCTCTACCTTATCGCCTACCGATACGATAGGCTTCTGGTTGATACAGGTGCCGTGGTTAGAACGTAAGAACTTGATGAGGTTGTACTCATCAATTTCGCCGTTCTTTGCACGAATCTTAATAATATCAGCGCTAACGTAGGTTACAACACCGGCGCGTTTAGCCAATACTACAACGCCAGAGTCAACCGCAGCCTTATATTCCATACCTGTAGCAACGATTGGATTTTCGGGCTTAAGGAGAGGTACTGCCTGCTTCTGCATGTTAGAGCCCATGAGCGCACGGTTAGTATCGTCGTTTTCAAGGAATGGAATCATAGCTGTAGCAACTGATACAACCATCTTAGGTGATACGTCCATAAAGTCAGCGCGTGAAGCCTCAACCTCACTATAGTTATCACGGATACGTGCATTAACCTTTTTATTAACAAAGAAGCCGTTTTCATCCAAAGGCTCGTTGGCCTGAGCTACTACATACTCGTCTTCTTCGTCGGCTGTCATATATACAACCTCATCAAGAACTTTACCGGTAGCCTTATCTACGCGGCGGAAAGGAGCCTCAATAAAGCCATATTTATTAATCTTTGCGTAGGTTGCAAGATAAGAAATAAGACCGATGTTAGGACCTTCAGGTGTCTCAATAGGACACATACGGCCGTAGTGGGAGTAGTGAACGTCACGCACTTCAAACGAAGCACGGTCACGGGACAAACCACCGGGACCCAAAGCTGACAAACGACGCTTGTGAGTAAGCTCTGAAAGTGGATTGGTCTGGTCCATAAACTGAGAAAGCGGTGAAGAACCAAAGAATTCTTTAATAGCCGCTACAACAGGACGGATATTTATAAGTGATTGAGGAGTAATGTTTTCGGGATCCTGTGACTGAAGTGTCATCTTTTCACGAACAACACGCTCCATACGCGAGAAACCAATGCGGAACTGGTTCTGCAAAAGTTCACCAACTGAACGGATACGACGGTTACCGAGATGGTCAATGTCGTCAATAACGCCTACTTCGCGAGGTAATCCCAAGAAATAGTTTACGCTTGCGAAAATATCATCAAGTGTAATATGATTTGGAACAAGTGATGCAACATTGTCAATAAGAGCCTGCTTTAGCTCTTCCTTGTCGCTGAACTCTTCCATAATGCTCTTTAACACTTCAAGGCTAACCTTTTCGTTAACGCCTGCTTTATCAAGCTCTGCAAGTTCCTCAGCGGTAAAGTCTACAAAATCAGAAAGATTTACCATACCGTTTGAAAGCACCTTAACCTCGGTTACATTGCCTTCAAAATCCTGAACGTTAACATAGGCTTCGATAACGCCCTTACGCTCTACGGTATCAGCCATTTCACGACTGATTACGGTATCAGCATCAACAAGTATTTCGCCTGTGCCGGGGTCAACTATCGGGCGAGCGGCAACCTTACCGCGAATACGCGCACCGATTGCTAACTTTTTATTGTATTTATAGCGACCAACGCGAGAAAGGTCATAACGGCGGGGGTCAAAGAACAACTGCTCTAAGTATGTTCTTGCACCCTCAATTGTTACAGGCTCGCTTGGTCTTAGCTTTTTATAAACCTCTACCAATGCATCCTCTGTCGTTTTGGTTTCGTCAACCTCAAGTGTTGCCGATAAACGCTCGTCCTCACCAAGAAGCTCACGCATTTGTTCATTGGTAGCGATACCCAAAGCGCGTACAAACGTAGTAACGGGCAATTTTCTGTTCTTGTCGATACGAACATAAAGAACATCGTTAACGCTTGTTTCATATTCTATCCAAGCGCCACGGTTAGGTATAATGGTAGATGAAAACAACTTTTTACCGGTTTTTTCATCAACCTTTTTTGCAAAATATACGCCGGGTGAACGTACAAGCTGTGATACGATAGCGCGCTCAGCACCATTAATTACAAAGGTACCTGAATCTGTCATAAGCGGAAAATCGCCCATGAAGACTTCGCTTTCTTTTATCTCACCGGTTTCATTGTTGATAAGTCTTGCTGTTACGCGCAAAGGAGCCGCGTATGTTGTGTCACGCGCCTTGCATTCGGTAACACTGTACTTTGGCTGTTCATCAATACGGTAGTCGATGAAGCTAAGAACAAGATTGCCGCTATAATCTGTTATGGCAGACATATCCTTGAAAACTTCCATCAAACCTTCGGTGACAAACCAGTTGTATGAATCCTTCTGAATTTCAATGAGGTTAGGCATGTCTATTACTTCATTGATTTTAGAGAATGTCATACGAGTGTTTTTACCCATCTGGACAGGTTTTACCATTGAGTTAGGTTCCATAGGTTTACAATCACTCCTACTTTAAATTTGCGATATTTCTTAAGAAATATCAACCAACAAATTGTGGGTTTTTTGCCTGAAAAACTTCATCCAATCCGTTAAAAAGGCGCAAATTCCCCCATCATTAGTAATTACATATTATATATCTGAAAAACTGCGATGTCAAGCGCTTTTTGCAAATTTTGCAAAAAAATTACTTTAAAGTTATTTTTTTACATTTAAGAAAATAAAAAATGTCATTGCGAACGGTTGTAAACCGCGTGGCAATCCGTTTTTTTTAAAATGCGGATTGCTTCGTGACTACAGTCACTCGCAATGACAAAATTTATATTAAATCTCTATAATAAAGGTTTCTTGTATAATCTCCAATCGGTTTTTGGCTGTCAAAATACATATCGATTACGTCGCTTGCTTCATCCCTTGTTTCATTTGTAAAGTAAAGCAGCAGATAATCAACATCGGGTATTTCGTGAAGTCTATCCCCCATATAAAGCGGCGCTGAATTAAGCAGCTCACTGTAACCGCTACGGCACATAACGGGAAAAGCGATGCCCTTGCGGTCATCAAGAGTGCCTTTTTTATCACACTCGGAACAGCTTTTACCGTTTTTTATCGGGCAATTTCTTGTCAGCATAAGCGGCAGTCTGCCATAAGCAAAAACGCCTACCGGAATTGTAGCATTTAAATCTTTTATTTCTTTGAGTGAAATTTCGGCAGACAACATCAGCAAATCTAAACCGATTTGGTTATATACTTTTATGCTCTCACTATTATCAGCGTTAAGACCTGTCGAACCAAATACTTTAAAGCCTGATGCTTTTGCTAACGCTACTGCAGAAAGATTTCCGCAATACGCGGTAGTTATTCCCTGCTGTTTTAATACTTGCAGTCTTTTTATAACAGCCGACTCGTTTACAATATAACGCGGTAATTCAGCTATAATCTCAACATCCGCTATTTGTGGCATTTCACACTCATAAGGCAATATGATTGCTTTTATTTTATCAATTTTTTCAGGTATTTGAGACACATTGGCAAAGCGGGCAATAAACTGTTTTTTACCGCTTAAATTGCTGTTACTTTCAATTTGCGGTATATTGTACTGACCAACAATTACTTCAGCCCTTTGGTTATCAAGCTGTTCTATCGCGTCACGGCGCAACGCATTTAACTGTGATGCCGCCACGAAAAGTCCGTCATCAAGACTAACATTTATATCTTTACAATAATACGGTGTGTTACCAAGCTTGATAAGATTATCAATAACCGATTGCTTTTCTGCCGCTTTGTTTTTAGCAGTTTGCGGTATATCACCGTTTACAGTAACGGTATTTTTACCGTCAGTTACAGTAAGCAAAATAGGCTTGTCGGCTAAAATTTCGGCATTTATTCTAACGGGTACACTCTGCCGCTCGGCGCGATACAGCTCGTGCAGATATGAGTATGTATCCCCTGCCGCTATAACGTCGTCTTTGGTACGGATGCCAAACATATCGCGGCCCAAATTACAGTTATAATAGCCGTCAGTAAATCCCGAACGTGAAAACACATTTTGTAAAGTTTCAAAAAGTTTCGGCTCAATAAAACCGTTATCAACCGCTTGTCTGCAAGCGGCGGTTGCGACTGAAACGTACTCGGGGCGTTTCATTCTACCCTCTATTTTAAGTGAAGCCACACCCATATCCTTTAATTCGTTTATATATTCATAAAGACACAAATCTTTAAGACTAAGGTCATAACCCGTACCGCCTTGCGACTTAAAGGGCAAACGACAAGGTCCCGCACAAAGACCGCGATTGCCACTGCGTGCGCCTAAGACAGACGACAGCAAGCACTGCCCCGACACGCTCATACAAAGCGCGCCGTGAACAAAGACCTCTACCTCTATGCCAAGCTCGTTTGCCGCCGCGCAAAACTCGGCAAGTTCTTGTTTGCTCATTTCACGCGATACAACAACACGGCTAAAACCTAACTCTTTCAAAATCGGTAAGCAAGCTGACGAATGGACGGTCATTTGAGTAGAAGCGTGCAACTGCAAATCAGGAATATGTTTATGTAAAAGAGCAGCCAAACCTAAATCAGAAATTATGATAGCATCTACACCGCATTTGTAAGCAGATAAAGCCACGTCAAATGCCGCTTGTAATTCAGTTTGCTTTATCATAATATTAAGCGCAAGATACACCTTTACCCCGCGTATGTGACAGTAACGGACTGTTTCTTTAATATCGTTATCGTCAAAGTTATCGGCGTTTCTACGCGCTGAAAACTGCTTTGCTCCTATGTATACCGCATCGGCACCACTACGCACCGCCGCCGCAAGTGATTCGGGACTGCCAACAGGCGCCAAAACCTCGGGACAAAAAGACATATCTTTCACCTACCTTTATAAATTGAAAATTAAAAATTATTGTAGGGGAGGGTCTCTGCGCCCTCCCGTAAAGTTTTTGTGTTAATTTTGTTTTCAGGAACGGTATGTATACTGATCAATAAATTTATTAAGGTTGTCAACACCCTTCTGAACAGCAGACTCAACAGCTGCCATCATTGAAGGAACCTGAGCAGGATCGGATTTCATAATATTGTAAACTTCCGTATCGTCATCAATACCTGAAATACCTTCGTTAAGGTTATATGTTGTGTAGTATGGATTGTAATTATCGGTCTCAATATAGAGCGAACACATCTTAAAGAAGAAGGTCTTAGCCTCTTCGCTAAGGAAAGAGGAATCAAGAGCGTAATTGTCAACGTCAAGATAGTAGCGCAAGAATAATCCTCCTGCCTTGGCGGCATTAGCACCGGTACTGGCGTTTTCGTTGCAGCCCTTAAAAATGCCCCAACCCTTGAGAAAACCGGTAACAGGGCTTTCACCGCCTTTTTCAAATGAAGGCAAATAGTAGAAGCCCAGGTCATTATAGTTAGGATGTGTAGCAAGGTTACCGTCGGTACGAAGTGACCAGAGGTGAGTTGTTGTAATAGCAACTGTGCCGTTGATAAGACCACCGGTAGCACCTGATGTGAGATACTTATCCTTAAAGCCCTGAGCAACCTTCTGGAAGATTGCGGTTGTACTGGAGTCAATACCGTTTACAATGCGGTTGTTGCTGTCAACCTTGTATACAGAGCCGCCTGCCATATTAAGAAGACCGTCAATGTTGTTATAGCTTGCGCCGTTACAACCGTCAAGCTCAGCAGTCTTCTGACCGATCATAAGATATGAATCAAAGGTCCAGTTGCCTGCCTTATCAAGCTCTTCAGGTGTTGGGCAGTTTGCTTTTGCAAGAAGACTCTTTGAATATACAACAATATCAGCCTCAGTCCAGAAATTTCCAACGGTATTACATAAATACGGAGAACCGTTATAGGTTGAAAGCTCAAACATACGCTGATCCCATATTGGATCCGTATAGTCAATACCCGCAGCATCTAATGGCTGAAAATAACCGACATATAACGGCGCATCACCTGCCGAACGACCAACAGTCGGTGATTTGCCTGCCGCAATTAAAGCCTGCATTTCGGCGCAGTAATTTTCGAGGGTTGGCACAATGACTTGAACCTCAATGCCATACTCTTTTTCAAAGGAGGATAATACATAATCTGTACCGTCACTCTTCGGGTCTATTGTAGAAGCAAAAATAATCTCTGTACCTTTTAGCAATGCATCAGGATCAAAAAGCTCGTTAAGGAATATGTTATACATAATCTGCGCTACTTCGCATCTTAACGCATTACCGCCTGGGGCAATATATTTACCGTTTTCTTTACCACTAATTACTCCGTTGGTTATTGCCCACACTACAGGGGCTTGAGCGTAATCGGTTACTTTTTTATAATCACTGTATTTACTGTTTACAACGGTCATTTGTTCCATAGTACAGCTTGTATTTAGCCCTTTATAGTTTGCATATCTGTAAAGAAATGTTACAAGCTGTTCACGTGTGATTTTATCACCCACACCAAACTTGCCGTTTTGGTAGCCTGTGGTAATTCCGTTTTCAACGCCCCACGAAACTGCCGCTTCATAATAGCTACCCTTTACTACGTCTGGGAATTTAGAACCTTTGTTGGCATAAGTGCTAAGATCCACACCGTCAAGACGCGCTAAAATTACCAAAAAGTCTTGGCGTTGTATATTGTCTGCCGCGCCAAACTTTGTTGTACCGCCGTAGCCTGTCATTATACCGTTTTCGCTCACGTATTTTACGGCATCGGTGTACCACGCATTTGACGGTACATCAGAAAAAGACAGGGCGCTTCCCGCCTCAACGGTAGGGTTCAATGAGCCCATTGGCACAGCGCACAGTGCTAACACCATGGCTAATACAAATGACAATAGCTTTTTAGATTTTTTCATTGCGATTTTCCTCCTAATAAAAAAGTGCGCAGCTTGACGCTACGCACCGAAAAATACATAGCCCCAATTTGCTGCGACACAAACTCACAAACCCCATTGCAACGAAGTAATGCGAATAAGAGCTTGTATTTTTACCGAAATAAAAATACAAACTTCGTTGGTGTTAGGGTATTATTAAGTTTTGAGTTTCTGTCGCAAAATCATTATACCATTTATATCAAAAAATGTAAAGAATAAAATTCAAGCCTCTGCTTTAAAATTGGCAGAGGCTTTTTGTAGTTGTTTACTGCCTTCTCCTTGAGGAGAAGGTGCTGAGCTTTGCGAAGCGGATGAGGTGTCATATTTTTTATACTTACCACCTCATCAGTCGCCTTTCGGTGACAGCTTCTCCTAAAGGAGAAGCCACTTTAATTTGCCAAAATAAAATCCGCAACTGTCTTACCAAAACCGCCGTCACCATCTTGGGTTTCGGCTTCAACATAAGCGCAATGATTTCCGTGCATAAGCTTGTATGTAATTTTATCACCGTGACCGAAGTGCTTTAATGTTGTCATAAGTAGCTGTGTTTGCTCGAAGCGGCCAAACATATCGTTATCTGACACAATAATAAGCATTGGCGGGTACTCGCTATCGACACCTACATAATAAAGCGGTGCTCTTTCGTCAATAATTACTCGTTTGCCGTCAATGCCGCTTTTTGCAAGCACGTTAAAGTGTGCGGTAGGCTGACCTGCATCGTGCACAAAGCCCGCAATATCCATAACGTTTATATTGTGTTTTGCAAGATATTCTTTATTAAAGCACAGCAGCTGTGACATATAACCGCCCGCAGAACTGCCGCCAACATATATGCCTGTAGATTTTCCGTAATTACCTATATTTTTAAACACCCAGGCTACCGATTCAGCCACGTCAAGCAAAAATTCAGGGTATTTTGCATCGGGGTACATACGATAATTAACGCTTATCGCCGTTATACCGCGCTCGGCTAAATGCTCGCAAAAGAACTTAACGTCCGATTTATCGCCTGCCTGAATACCGCCGCCGTGAAAATAAACAAAGGTTTTAAATTCTTCACACTCTGGCAGATAAATATCTAAACACTGTTTTGTATCTTCGTTATAACAAATATCGAGAAATTTTTTCATTGCAAATTACCTTCTTTTATTAATGACATAAATATACCATTTTAAACTATAAAAGTAAAGGATAAAATTCTTGTAAACGCGATGTAGGGGCGAGCATTGCTCGTCAGTTATAATAATAAAAAACGGGCGACCAATGGTCGCCCTAGTAAAATAAATTTATCTTTCGTTTGCCAAGAAGAATAATGCAAGTGTGCCGGGACCTGAGTGTGATCCAATTACGGGGCCTACATAAGTAATGATTTGCACTGTGGCACCGCTGTTTTCTTTAATCATATCTGCAAGTGCGTTAGCATCGTCAATGCAATCACCGTGTGAAATAAACACAATGCCGTCTTTTTGGTCGATGGCAGTCTCCGCATATAAATCGGCTATTGCCTTGAGCGCCGCTTTACGTCCGCGCACCTTTGAAACACTGATAAGCTTTCCGTTATTGTCCATTTTCATAACGGGCTTAATATTAAGCATACCGCCAAGGAGCGCTGTGGTGGCACTAATGCGTCCGCCTGCCTTTAAGTATTTAAGGTCATCAACGGTAAACCAATGACAAACCTTAAGTTTGGTATTTTCAGCAAATTCAGCAAGCTCATCAATAGTTTCACCTGCCGCTTTCTTATCAACCAAAAGCTTTACAAGTAATCCATAGCCTGCAGATGCGCACAGCGAATCGACAACAACTATTTTACTGCCCTCATACTGCGACATAATTTCTTCTGCCGCTTCACGAGCAAAGTTAACGGTAGCCGAAAGGCCCGATGAAAAACCTAAGTACAAAATATCAGAACCGTCTTTTACAATACCTTCAAAAGCCTCGCAAAACTTACCCATATTAGCGGCTGAAGTTTTGGGTTGAGCGCCATTTCTCATTCGGTTATAAAAATCGCCGGCGGGTATTTCGTGGTCGGAATATTCCTTTGGGTCATCGCTGAACACAAGACTTAAACTGCAATACTTTACGCCCCACTCATTTAGTAAATCGCACGAAATATCGCACGCTGAATCAACAAAAATAACATAATCTCTCATATCAAAATTCTCCTTGTAGTTGATTGATTATTTGTGTACAACACAACGGCTATATTATATTTACAGTCAGCTAAAAAAATCAATCTACTAACGAGTAGAGCAACTATACTAAAAAATTTTACGACTCTACCACGGGTAGAAACCGCCTGTTTATGCGGCTTTTGAGCGTTGCAAAAAGACACAGCACTTAAAAATCCGCCTACAAGCACTGTGTCTTTTTTTATTTATATATTATGTTTGCCTCTTGTTTTATTTTATCCATACAAGTGTGTACGTCAGCACAAATTTTACTGTTTAATTCATACTCATTAAGCTGCTTACCCTCAATAAAATCACAAAGCGCCATAGCCTCATAACCCATAAGGGTTTCTTTGCTGACATTATCAAACAGTGGTGTTTTATTCCCCTGCTTTACAAGATACGCATCCTGATAGTAAACGGCAGTTTCCATAATAACAGATCCGCTATCCCCCACTATTTCGGTGGGCGCTATGCTTTGACCGGTTTTGCTATACGTAAGACTTACCGAAAAATTATCATACTCAAAAATCGCAACGCCGCTACCATCGGCACCATTACCTAAAAAGGATGCAGACGCCTTAATGTTATTTGGCATACCAAATAAATCTATCGCGGCATAAACACAATAAACACCTAAATCCATAAGCGTACCGGCAAATAGCGACATATCAAATATATTGACGTGTTCACCGCTCATAAATCGGTCATAGCGCGAAGACCGCTGACAGTAGTCAATCTTTGCCATAGCAATATTACCGATTTCACCAATTGCCGATTTAATGCGACTGCGACTCGTGTTGTAAAGAGGTATCATTGCCTCAATATATATTAATCCTTTTTGGTCGGCAAGAGTTTTCAGACGCTTGTATTCTGCCGCTGATGTTGTAATAGGCTTTTCACAGATTATATGTTTACCCGCATTTAGCAAAAACTCGGTTTGCTCTGCGTGGCAACTGTTGGGAGATGCCACATAAACCGCCTGAATTTCGCTATCGTTTGCAAGTTCATCAAGACTTGTATAAACCCTATCACAGCCAAACTTTTTCGCAAAGGCAACGCCCGTATCATTTTTACGCGAATATACGGCACCTAACTGCAGTCTGCCTGTAGCATTAGCACCTGTAACGAACTGCTCTGCAATAAAGCTTGTGCCTATTGTTGCATATTTTATCATAATTTCACCCTACTTTACATACTTGTATTTTATAGCATATCATTTTGAAATTCAAGTCGCAATATAAATTATAACTTCATTATTTAAAAAACTTTATTTTTTTGCAAAAAACTATTTGTAAAAGTGACAAAATATGCTATAATTTAAAAAAATATATTTTGAGGTGTTTTTATGAAGAAATTTTTAAACGAATTTAAGACCTTTGCGCTTCGCGGCAACGTGATGGATTTAGCAGTCGGTATGATTATAGGTAGTGCTTTTACAGCGATTGTTACTGCACTTAAGGATAACTTTATTCAACCTATACTTGATTTTGTAACCCGCACACATACCGCAGATTTTTATACCAAAGAGGTATTGCTTGGTTATGTTTCGGCATTTATCTCATCGGTTATTAATTTCCTTATTATTGCTTTTGTACTCTTCCTTCTCATTAAGGGTATGAACACTCTTATGTCTATCGGCAAAAAGAAGCAGGAAGAAGCTCCCGCAGAGCCCACCACCAAAATTTGCCCATTCTGCAAGAGCGAAATTGCAATAGATGCTACGCGTTGTGCTCACTGCACATCCGAGATTAAAGACTAATTACATATAAAAGCAAAAAAGAGCGGTAATTCTAAACTCATAGAATTACCGCTCCTTTTTCAATTTAATAAATATATCGCAAAATTTAAATAACCCGCAAATGTCAGCCACAATAAATAAGGTATTTGCAAAAATCCCGCAGGCTTTGAGATTTTATAAAAGCTTAAAATCATACCCAATGTAAAAATCCACATAAGTATAAGCACTACAAATGCCAACAAAAACTGCCGCATACCAAAAAATATCGGCGACCAGATGAAATTCAAGAGCAGTTGGACGCCAAAAAATATATACGCGCGCCTTTTTTCGTTATAAGCTGCGTTACCGTTCCACACAAGATACAGTGATATGCCCATAAGAATATATAAAACCGACCACACCACAGGAAAAAGCCACCCCGATGGCGCCAGCGGTGGCTGATTAATTTGCGAATACAAATCCATATTCCCTCTTGTGATAAATGCCGATAATCCTCCGACAACAAGCGGTATTGCTATACTTATTAAAAATCTTTTTAAATTAAACTGAAATACCATAATAAACACCCCATAACATTTTATGAAGCCATGGGGTGTTTTATTATAATTTTATGATACTTCGGGCAGACCCTTAATACAGGTAAGCACCGTTACAACACCCGATAACGCGCATGCGCTTAGCACCCCCACCCAATCAACCTGCGTTATGCCGATTGTGTTGGTACCAATAAGCGCGATTGCCGTTTCTGACATGGTTTTTACTGTACGAACCGCTGCCGCCTTAATCCATTTTTTTGCTTTTTCTGAAATTTTCATATTCCTTCACCTTTCTTTATTCAATATAAATCTTAATAGCGTC
Source organism: uncultured Ruminococcus sp. (assembly GCA_964387615.1). Taxonomy (GTDB): domain Bacteria; phylum Bacillota; class Clostridia; order Oscillospirales; family Acutalibacteraceae; genus UBA737. Next base: position 12,227 of record CAYLXT010000010.1, on the reverse strand, counting down.
AATTTCTTGACCTATAATTCCCGCAAATCCGTTGTTGCTGTCGGCGGTATTATATCCCGTAACAAACGGCAGCCAACGGTTACTACGGCGCAGATGCACCGCATACTTAATTGTTCTGCCTGTGTCGGTACGCATTGCGAGCGCATCAATCGGCTTGTTAAATAGTCCTGCGTAATCTTCACGGTTCTTAACCTCGGGCAACCACTTACCACCCTTTGTATGCACCTTGTAAAAGATATTGCCTTTTGTAAGCTCGGCAAAAATGGCACACACATCGTGACCAAATATTCCGGCATAATCGGTAAGGTCGGTGACAATAGGCAACCACGCATTTCCAACATCATCCCACACCTGATATGTAACTGAAATTTTTTCATCTGTCGGCGTGGATGCAGGCTTGTCTTCCTCGTTCAAGTAATTGCTTACAAGGTTAACAAAGTTATCCCAACCGTAATCACTAAGTATTCTATGCGGACAGTTTTTACCGCTGTAGTCCTGATGCTTTGTAACCTTGTCAATACCCCAACTGCGTTCTTTAAGCAGTTCAGCAATAAACTTCGCGGCATTGTCGACAGCTTTTTGCCAACGTTCGCCGCCCGATTTTGAATAACAAATCTCGATAGCTATACCCTCTCGGTTGCCCTTGCCGTTGCCGTCACCTGCATGCCAGGCGTTTCGGTCAAGCGGTATACCCTGTACGATTTCTTTATCGTCTACCGCAAAATGAAAGGACGTTTCCTTGTCATTGCGTCGCATATATGCGATTTCATTTTCTGCCGACGCATCATTCGCTGTCTCGTGAACAACAATGCGTGTTGCTGTCATAGTGTTAGGGCACTTAACCCCATACTTGCTCTCGTCTACCAAATTTTTAATAATGTTCATAATATTCACCTTTCTATGTATGATATTTTTCAAGGTCATTAATTCTGTGATTAATGACCTTTATTTTTTCCTCTTCGACCTCTTCCTTTTTTTCAAGAATATATACTCTTTCCACAACCTGATTATGCTTTTCCACCTTCTTTTCCAACTGGTCTATACGGTAGATTGTCAAATCGGTCTGAGATTTAATATCCTTAGATGTCTTTTTATTGCCAACGGCAACGGTAATAATAACACCCGCAAGGGTGATTAAGGCTACAGCAATTTCAACCATATTACTCACCTTTTTCCTCAGCCTTTATCTTTTCAACAAAAGCGTTGTACTCGGCAAACTCTTCGAGCTTTGTATCTCTTTGTCTTAATAGAGCGAGTTCGTCGTCAACCGAATAAACCTCACGGATACGATTTACAACTCTTTGCTCGTAGGGTAGTATAGGCAAGTTATTTTCGCTTTTATCGTTGATATCCTCTATCAAGCCGTTAGGATACTCGTTATTAATTATTAATCTTTTCATTTTAATCCCTCCACAACTATCTCTGTTCCCTCTTCATAGGTGCCATTTGTTAATATAAGGCTAAGATACGGCGGTCTTTTTTCAAAATTCTGTTTGTCAAACGTGACCAATGTTATATTCGCCTTTCCTTGAGCATTAGCGCCTACGTCTGCCGCCAAAGAAGCTATATAAGTAGAAACAACGGTATATTTTGTTTCTTGTTCAGTCAAAGCAAGGTTTGCGACAAAGTTAAACATTCCCGTTTCGCGATGTGTGGAACTATTAGGTATAGCATACGCAATATAGCCAAAATATACCGCCGCGGCTGCGTCACAAATGCCGATGTTTTGTTTGATTGTATTTGAAGACATTGTGGTTGAATAGGGAACCCCAATTTTTAAGTGCAAGACTTTATATTCAAAAAAGTCTTGTGGTAATGCAACAAGCACCTCGCTTATACCTGCATTATCAGCCGTTAGCGTTGTATTAATTAAAGTATTCCAACCAACTTTCCCACCTACCGCTTCAGCTACGGCTTTACCGCTTTGTGCGTTTTCGCTTTCAGGATTATAGGTTTGGTCGCTCGCAATATTACCCCCTCCTAAGATGCTTTCGCCGTTAATCGTTTTAATGTTTGTACCACTTACCAAAGTATTTTGTTTTTCACCAACAACATCGTCTACATATTTTTTGTTGGCACAATCAATATCTTTTACAGGTGTATTTGTGTGTAGGTTACCGTTGACTTGTCTGCGTGGAATAACCCCGCTTGCACCTTCACTTTCAAACAAAGAATGGTCTTCAATTTGTATCGTTGTTTGATTGCCATACGCATCGTTTGCATATACATTTTCGTGCATACCATCTGCATCGTAACTACGTTTAAGTGTTTCTGATTGCAGTATGACAACATTTTCTTGTATGTTTTGAACCATTTTAAAAGGTACGCAATCTTGGTCATCAACAGGTGTGCCGGTCCAAAGATTACCGTTACCATCACGTGCGGCAATATAGCCTGCACGGTTTGCTGTGTCTGCTTTACTTCCTGTAAGACCTGTTTCATAATCTTCCCCTTTACCATCATCAATCGGCCTTGATTTAAATCGTTTAGGATTAACATATCGGTTATGATTTTCATCTTCCAAATAGTCGTGATCATCATAAACCATTACCTTTTCAATATCATTTGTTTCTTCATAATCGGGTATTGGTACACATTTATCTTTTGCCTCTTGTACCGCCTCTGCCACTGCAATACCGCTTTGCGCGTTCTCGCTTGTTGGCGAATAGGTTTGGTCGGTTACGGCATCCTTACCGGCATCACCCTTTTCACCCTGTGGGCCGATATCGCCTTTATCTCCCTTCACATTTCCTAAATTTTCAACCACACCGTCTGTGTATGTAATAATCAATTCATCACCGATAATTTCAGCAGATTCAACACCCACACCGTCAAATTCACCATTTTTAAGTTTTTCTTCTATTTCGGCTGCAAAGCCTTGCAATTCTTGGTTAGAAGCTTCTGCTGCAAGAGCACTGCTCTTTGCCACTTCGGCAAGAGCAGTCACACTCTCGTAATTCTCTCCGTCCTGATACACGCCTTCAGGACGATTTTTAAGTCGCAGCACCGCTGGGAATGAATACAACTCTACCTCTGCTTCATTATCCTCTGACAACGCCGTTATTACCAAATATACGGTAATTTTACCGCCAAAGCGTGTGTGACGTTCTTCAAGCTCAATGCTCACCGTATCGTCTGCGAGCTCCACAGCATCACTCGACCATACGCCGCCCTCACCGTCGTACACATCAAAACGGTACCTTGCCTTACCGTCAGCCGCAGCATCGGTAATTGCGCCATACAATTCTTCTGATAAAGCAAATTTCAGTTGTGTAACCCTGTGATCACCCTGCGTGCCGCCAAACTGCTCGGTTGCAGGTGTAATGCCTGCAATATTTACTTCATATTTAATTGTTTTTATTGCCATATATATTTACCTCCTAAAAATACAGACATCAGCTTTTAGCCAATGCCTGTATAACTTCAATTATTAAATTTTTAATAAAATAGCAGACTCATTATCTGAGTCTGCTTACTTTTCAATATCATTTTTTACCGCTACATCGTTTCGTGTTACGGGTATCAACTGACCTGGGTCCAGCGGTATAACACCCATACTGCCACGGTCCATATTTTCATTAATATATATTATACTGTCAAAACCCTTTTCCTTTAGCTTACGGCTAATATAATTTGCAGCGGCACTGTGGTAATCGGTAGTATCAAGACCTGTTGAATTCATTACCGTTTTAAATTTATTCGTCTGTTATATCTTCATAATCTTCCTCATCTTCCATATCTTCCTCGTAGCACATTTTAATATACTCGTATAAAGAATCTGCCTCTTTTTTGGGACCACTCCAGGGCAGCGTAAGATAAACTGCACCTGTTTCGTCCTGCCAAGCTAAGAGCAAATCAATACAAAAATTTTGAATAACATACATGTTCGACGGCACATGAGCGTGACACTCCATCTCCCTTAACTCAAGTGTTTGATGTACCACGTCGTTAGATTTATAATAATTAATATGAGTAATATCACTAATTCCATCTAAATTGTACAAACCCATAAGTTCTGTCGAATACACCGAAAGTTGTCCGTAGTTGAGCAAACATTGAACGTATTCATCAGCAAATTTAACCCCTAATTTTTCTTCTGCTGCTCTAATTTCCTCCATAGTTGGAAGTGTTTTAGAATAATCGACATGTTTAAGACCTTTTACAAATTCAACGATATCCTTTTCCATTTTAATATCCTCCTATAATAAATCTGATTTTCCAATGCTTTTCTCTGTCGGGACGAAAACCATCTCGATCTATTTCTGATGCTTTTTTGGCATCGTGAAGAATGGAATAATTATCCTTACCACGATGCTCCGATTCGGTCAATTCGACCAAAGGTGAGTCCTGTTTTTGACCAATATGATGCAGCTCCACCTTTTCACCATTTGTTGTATACGGAGACTTACCAGACTCTATAAGTTTCCTGTTTGTAAGACCTTTGGGCGTTATATAATCCATATTGATATCGCTACGAATCAAACATCTCCTACCGTTGATTTCTGCCTCTTTTAAATTAGCATCAATATAGATCTGCGCTTCTTTCATAGAACGGATATAATCAACAATTTTATCAGACCAGCCGGTTTTTTGTTTTATTCTTACCTTATCAATTTGACTCAATTCTTTTTTACTGTTCTCATTATACCACTTATCTTCTTGACCGTCAATTTTATTTTCATCACCATTTTCGACAAAATTCTCACCATCATTTTCGGGCATAAAAAAAGCAGGCTCATTATTTGAGTCTGCAAGTGTTCTGTCACTGTTTTCTATAGGTAAACCGTCTATTGCTACGGGTATTAACTGACCTTCATCAAAAATCATTAGCCCTATACTGCCGGGGTCCGCACGTTCACTCATAAACGAAAGACTGTCAAATCCTTTTTTCTTTAATGTTTTAATCAGATGCTTGGCCGCGCTACTGCCGTATGTTGCTTCATGAGCACCGTGCAACGATAATATATTATGATACTGCAAATTTGTAATAGTACCCTCTTCTAATAAATACTGCGCAAGCATTGCAGGCGTTAACTTATACGGATCAAACATAATATGATAAGGATTTTTTACCACCGCATAATATTCTTCAAAAACTCCTTTGTGACGCCTTGCCGTAGTTTCGTTATATAAAACAGACATATCATGCGCCGCATTAAGCGTACCGACGCACAAGCCAAAACATCCGTGCTTAAATCTATTGTCGCCATAGCGATTAAAATTAAAGAACGAGAGCGGCCTACCGGCTTCATCTATCATTTTACTTTCTCTTAAAAGCAACCTTTTATATTCGCTTAAAAGCCTACCCGCAGTATCGGTATCGCAAATTAAGACATCAGATAAATCGCGATTTATAATCGCTGCCATAATAGCGCGGGCATTCCATAAATCAAGTTTGTTTTGTTCAAAAATACCGCTATTGCCGGCAGTGCGGTCATAAGAATAATCGATAGCAGGATCGTTATTACACATCAAAGCCTTAGTTAGCAATTTCAATTTGGTTGTATTATCCTTATCCAAAGATAGTATATTTTTAAGTTCTTCGGTATCAACCAAACTGCTGTTTTCTCTTTCAATAATAACTCTTTCTATATGATAATTTTCATCAAAATAGGTTGTTGCTTCATCAATTATAGCTATATTGCCGTTATTTTTAATTATACCGTTATCTGCGACGGGTATTACCTGTGATTTTTCAAAGGGCAGCACCTCATACTCACCGTTTTGTTTTACAAATATAAAACAGTCATAGCCTTTTTCGTAAAGGGTCTTTATAAGCATTCTGGCAGGATTTTTTTGTTCGCCCGAAATTGCTTTATAGTATTCCCTTTCTAAAAGTATTCTTTTTTCAAGCAACTGGCTTGCTATTTTTTTGGTGTCCCACTCGTCGAGTGTTATAATTATTGGCGCTTGAGAATTAATATAAAATTCCTGAATTGCTCCAAATATGCTCCATCGGGATTTTTCCTTGCTGGATATCAAGTTTCTTATTGCAGAATTCAACGTGCCGAAAAACATTCTGGATTTTATGGCCTTATCTAAATCCATTGTTTTTTTGTGGTAAGCAAAAAACGACAACAAATTGCCGTCTCTATCCCTAAAGAATGTATCAGACCATAAATTTCCAATGGCTTCACTTAAATTCCTATCAACAGTATCCTTGCCGCTAAGCTTCTTATCACGACTGCACGAAAGCGCATTTTCCAGCGCAACCTCTGCGCTATCAGCATCGTCGGCTACCTTTTCCAAAAAACCGCTATTACCCGCTTTTATTCGTTCATCGGGCATCGGTCTTGTGATGCGATTCTTATATGCATAATCAGCCAAAACGAGTCTTATCCGCTCGGTATTGTTAACCTTTTTAGCTGCCTCTTCAGCAGCGGCCAAATCAAAATAGTTGTCCGTTATTCCGTTGTTTTGTTGTAATATCCCATTTTCAGCAACTGTTACTACCTGAGCTTCATCAAAAACAATGACCGTCATAGACCCTTGGTCCGTTGCCTTGTTCATATAGATGATACCATCATAGCCCGCAGATTTTATGGCCTCTCTTACTTTTCTGGTGGTCAATCCGCTATAGGTTGCCTCTTTAGCAGCATTTTTTGTGGTAGTAAGGCTCACAAATTCCGAATGAAAAAGTATTTCTCTTTCAACTAGATCGTGTATACCGCGTATAGAATCTTCATAAGGAGTATAGTTAAGCACTAACGGATTTTTCATATTTACAAATATTTCTTGTATATAGACATCTTTATTTCTATGGCTTTTTTCATTATATTTAATGTAAAGCCGTTCCGCCGCTTCCAGCGTTCCGGTAACAAGCCCTATTTTTGAGTGCTCAAATCCACCTATGCCACGCATTTTTAAAGTATAAAGCGAAATCATTCGACCATTTTGGGTCTTGAAAATTGTATCATTAAATTCCTCGATCAGTGACTCACTTAAAACACGACCTACCGTATCAACACGCTCCAATTTCTTTTGAGACAATTCTTTTATTTTATCTTTATTAAAATATTCAGCAGCCAGCTTTGCATTATTTGAAACCTTAGATATTAAGTCATCGCTTCCTGCCTTAATATTCATATACTTTGCAAGTTCTTTTTTATCTATCATTTTTACAGCGCTTAAAAACCTTCTTAGCTTATTTGAGTTTAGGTTTTTCTCTAATGCTGCTTCAAATGAGTTTTCTCCATACTCCGCATCTGTGATATTAAAAAACGAAGCAGCCTGCGTCTGCGAGGTTGCTTTGTTTTCGTTATTGATTAACTTGTTTTCATAATCTACGCTTGGTGTTTCTGTGTCAGAAAATTTATTTTTTCTTGTCTTTCTTCCTTCGTCAAATTCTTTTACATTTTCTGATATAGTAATCAGTCTTGGACTCTCATCTCTTGCAACATCGTTTGAATAGTGCGAATATCCGTCAACTAATCGTAAAAGTCCTCGTCCATCTGATGAGCTATGCAAATCTCTCTCCTTGCCCGAAATATCGGGTTTTTCTTCTGTTCCGTGTAAGGCAGCTCGCAAAATTCCTGATTTTTCATCAACTCCCGATACTCCTCCAGAAACAGATCCCCGTTTATCGGACGTGGAATCTCTATATTCATCGCTTCCAACTGTTCCTCCCAACTCAATTTTTGAAATTCGGGATTTTTTAGCCTCTCCCCGTATTTCTCCAGAAACATTTTCGGAGTTACTGTTTCGTGATTCCCCACTTTCTTGTCCTGCATCTGAATATTCCTCCGTATTTATTATAGTATAAAAATTTTGTGTCGGTGTATCACCGTACCGCTTAATAACTTCCGGCGATATAAACCTACCCTCTTCAATATATCTGCTAAGCGACCTACCTATTGCCTTGCTGTTTGATAATTCATTAAGATGCAAATAAACCGAATATCCTTTCATCCTAAACATCTTAATCTTGTTTCTTAGCAAATTCACCTTGCCGCCGCCAATCATTTGGTAAACTATATTATCGCCGTTTTCTATGGCTTTTTCAAGCAAAATCTTGTTTATATCCACGCTTTCCTTGTGTACAATACTGGCGCCTGTGCCACCATTATATTCGGGCAACAGCTTCTTTACCATATCACTGTCAACCACTCGTGAAAAATAAAATTCTGACAATGGAGTTGCTAATGTATTTGATTTACCCGAACCCGGCAAACCGATTACAATATCTACTCGGTGCTCCTGCTTTATCTTTCCATTATAGGTAACTATTCCGTCGCTGTCAATAACTGCGCTACCGTTGCGCAATAGCTTTTCTATAATTTCTTGCCTTAGCACCTTACGTTCCGCATTATCAATGGTATATGTTTTTTTACTTTCGTCTGATTTTCTTTCAAGCTCTTTAATAGCCGGTATAGAACTAATTTCATTTATATCTATATCCTCGCCGTTAGACAGTTGGTTTATCACGTTAACAAGCTCTGATTTACCTGGTTCCAAGCTGAAATCATTTGTATTATTTAATAACTCAACCGTCTCTTGCTCAGGCGAAATATTTTTTTGAGCAATTTGTTTTTTGTATTCTTTTGCCATAATTGGATTGCCGTTTTCATCAAATACAATCACATCATTACTCATAAACGGCGTATATAACGCTTTGTGTTTTACTTCCTTAAGTGCTAACCGTTTATTTAAAAACCATTGTTTTATTTTTTCGCGTTCTTCAACTTGGTTTTCTATATAATTATCATAGGTAAGATTATTTGCTTCTGTAGCAGTTAAATTTCTTTGTAAAAACTGAGAATATGGCAAATTGCCATTTGCTTCTGCATTTTCCCAATATTCCAATGTTTTGTTTAACGTTGATCCCTCTATATGATGAATTATTTTTTGAATTGTTTTTAACAATAGCGGCTTAGTTTCGGGGGTTTTGTTTTTAATATAATCGTCACAAACCTGTTTGCTTATAAACAATTTGTTCAAGCTTGGAATAAATTTAATATCATTACCTTTCAAGGTTGCCGGTTGAACGACAACGGTTAATTCTTTAAGCTGAGGATATCTCTCAAACAACCTACTGTATGCGATAAAGTCCTTTAACCTACCTTCAACAACATTTCCGCTTTTCTTAAGCCGTGGATTTCTTGTGTGACCTTCTGTCAAAGCGGTTCCTTGTGCATAAAATTTAAAGTTATCTGTACTCAATTCCAAAAGCCATTTGCCGTATGCATTTTTGATGACTCCCAATTCACCAAAAATTTCCAGGCTGTCATAACCGTCAGCCTCCATTTTTTCAGCGATCTCAATTGTCGCATTATCATTACAAATAGCAAAGCAGAACTTTATATCGCTACCACTATATATATTGTCTACATTCTCGTTGGTACTGTCACCCGATTCAACAATCAGTTGTATAAAATCACTTTCCAAAACATCAAGCTGTAATCCGCAAAAGCCGAAATCACCTAATTTTCGCTTAATCCAACGCACAAAATCAAGCACAAACCGAACAACAGCATTTCGCTGCTTTGTATCCAACTCATTCGCTATGGCCACCATTCCGCTGCCGTTTTCGGTAAATAACATTTCGCCCACAAAATCGGCTATCATTTCGGCTTCTGCTTTCGGGTCCGTAACACCATAAATATCGCTGTGAGTTTTTTCTACTTGTTGCTTATACTTGTATTCGGCAATTCTTATATCACTCTCACCGGTTTTTTCTGCAAGCCAGTTTTTATACAAGCTACTGCGCTTTACCTGCTTTACAAACTCAAAATATCCTTTTGCCTTTTCAGCAAAGTGAGTAAGCTCGTGCTTAAATACAAAACCTATTGGATTTTTAGCATAAAGATTCAAATGTATTACATCATCCGCATCTATATATCCATCAGGCGAAATAATTTCACCCTTATATACCATCTCCCGCAAATCCTCGAATACCACAATTCTGCCAAGCTTATTGCATATCCTTTGAACAAATTCACATTGATGTTTAGAAATCGGACTGCTTATTTCTCTGCGCTTTTCTATAGGCAAAGAAAGAGCAGATTCGCTTACCGAAGCTGCTCCACTAACTTTCGTATTTTTTTCAACGCTTCCTCCTCCGTCTTGCTCTTCTCGAACAATGGTATCGCCATTCTTGCCGCTTCCTCTTTCAGAGAATCTTCGTTCATACTCCCTATAAGGAGCATAATCTCGTGCCTTGTATCTGATGAGTACTTCCTGTCCATAATACCTTTCAATAAAACCGAACGGAAATAACTTCTGCTTATATTCATTTGATAAAATCTCCTCTCTTATTATTGAAAACTCCATAGGATCTTCTTGATTTATCCTAATAATTTTAGTAATTTGCGGATTGTCTATTTTGCCGTTAACATACATCAAAGCATTCGGGCATTCACTCGAATGTATAACCGCTTCGCCAAAGCGTGTCGTCGGATATGCATCTTTATTATGCTTGTAATCCGCATATCTTGAAAGCAACACACTATATTCTTGTGCAGATAAAACCTCATTGTATCTTACCCAACCAAAGTTATTATACTGCTCTTCACTATATTTTTCAATCAAATTTTGCCGCTTGACCATTGGCACAGAAAAAGCAGATTCATCTACTGAACCTGCTGTACTGACTGTCGTATTTTCTCCAACGCTTCCAGTTCTGTTTGACTTTGTTCTATCAAAATCACTATCTTCTCTGCCAGCGCTTCCTTCTGTTCGGGTGCTATACCCTCGAAAAGAGATGAAATTCTGCTTCTTGTTAATATCGAGAACTCCCTCTCCATAAACAATTTCAACATCTTTGTACGGTATAGGTATTTGTTTGTACTCATAATGTAAAATATTCTCCTTTATTACCGATGCATTATATTCATCAATATTTATCCTGACAATTTTAGTAATCTGCGGATTACCTGTTTCACCCTTAACATACATCAAAGCATTCGGGCATTCACTTGAATGTATAACCGCTTCGCCAAAGCGTGTCGTCGGATATGCATCTTTATTATGCTTGTAATCCGCATATCTTGAAAGCAACACACTATATTCTTGTGCAGATAAAACCTCATTGTATCTTACCCAACCAAAGTTATTATACTGCTCTTCACTATATTTTTCAATCAAATTTTGTCGCTTGACCATTGGCACAGAAAAAGCAACCTCATCTTCTGAGGTTGCCCTGCTTATACCACTATTCTCTTTTAAAACTCCGTTTTCTGCAACGGTAATGATTTGTTCCGGGTATAACGCTATCAGCGAATAACTACCTACATCCTCGCTCAAATTTTTATAAATTATACCATCATAACCGTTTTGAGCCAAAATTTCTCGTACAGCTTTGGCCGCAGGATTATCATATGTATTATCATAAAATCCATCTATATTAGATAAAGCACTGTATCGTTGTTCACCAATAATACCTTTTTGCAACAACTGAAATGCAACCCAGTCTACAGTCCATATACCATTCTCGTCATTAATTTCTATTGGATTTGTAATGTTTAATATAACCTCTTTGTAGATACCTCTCGAAACATTAGGATCATCTTCTTTCACTTGCAAATATCTATCATATGCCGCGCGAAGTGTTCCAAAATGAAATCCAAATTCACCTTTTCTAAATGTTTCAAATTTTTCAGTGGTCCAATGATATAGCGAAACTAAATTTCCTTCTTCATCTTTGCAAATAGTATTCTTAAACCTTTTTAAAACTTCAGTGCTTACTGTTCCACCTATCGTATCTTTACCACTTAGATTTACTCCACGTATTCTTCTAAAAATACTTTTCTTAAAACTCTCCCATGTTTTTTCACTTGCGGTAGTTGCTCTTTCATCCAACCAACCGCTTTCTCCTGCCCATATTGCATTGTCATGTATTCTATCGTTGTTTTGAAATATTCCCAGGCACTTTGCGAGCGCTCCGGAATTAGTACTGGGTTTCCGTAATATGTTGTCTCCTCTATAAGCGGTTGGTACTGTTCCTCTTTCCAATAACTCGGTGTTTTCACCATTATAACTTTCTCCTTCTTTTATACTGTTATCATTATAATTTGAATCATTTATATTGTCAACAACGCTACTATTGTCTTTTCCATACAAACCTTTAATAAATCCATCCGCATCAATTTCATCAGCTTGTGTTTCTCCTGAATTTAAAGAAGCAACCCCATCTTCTGAGGTTGCCCTGCTTATACCACTATTCTCTTTTAAAACTCCGTTTTCTGATATAGTTATAATTTGTTCGGGATACAACGCAATTAACGAATAAC
>CAYLXT010000009.1:0-32809 GCA_964387615.1 uncultured Ruminococcus sp. | reverse complement strand
CCCACAAGCGCTTTACCAACAGTCTTTTTATCTCCGTTGCCGCTTGTAAACAAGGATTTCAGGGATACGCCAATATTCCCCATTGTTGAAGCACCGCAGTAAAATATTCCAAGTGTTTGTCGGTTGCCGCAGGCAGATTTATTTATAATACCGTCAAAGAAAACCAGCGACAACAAAAAGCTAATAATCACTCCAAAAAAGCGAACGCTACCGTTGGTGGTGCATATAAAAACGGTTGAATTTGCCAAGGCCAACATTCCGTAAAGCAATGCAGAAATACTTACTTTATTATCTCTGATAAAATACACGCCAAACAATACCATCATAAAACATATAGATAGCATATATCCAAACGCAAAGCCTCCGAATATACCAAACACCGAGCTGAATATGCTCGCTATAAGCGCGCCCCCAGCAAAAGCTGTATCACTTTTTGTCAGCTCAAAAAGCGGCTTTGGTTGATACTGCTGCGGAAGCAGCATTTCGGGTGTTTTTGCAGGCGCAGCCTGCGACTGTTCGTCTTCTATAATTTCATTCATATTTGTATTATCCATCAGATTAGTCCTCCTTTGAATATTTAATTATATCCCCCGGTTGACAGTTAAGCTCTTTGCAAATAGCGTCCAGCGTTGAAAAGCGTATCGCCTTTGCCTTGCCTGTTTTAAGTATAGAAAGGTTTGCCTGCGTAATACCTATTTTTTCAGACAGCTCAAGCGAGGTCATTTTGCGCATAGCAAGCATTACGTCTAAATCTATTTCAATCATTTTTATACCCCGCTTATATGGTTAATTCATTTTCTTCGCTGATAGCTACGGCATTTTGCATAACATTTTTAACAATGCGCAGCATAAGACCTACAAACGCCGCCGCTGTCGCTACGAATAAAAACGGCACATAAAACGCACCGCCTATAAGCGTTATAAGCGCTACCGCAAAGCAACACCACGAAATGCGACGAAGATATTTTACATTCTTATCTATAAAGATTTCGTCCTTTTTAATATTGAAAAGCAATTTAATAAGACTATAAAGCGTAAAGTAAGCAAATACGGCGCAAGGATAAAAGCAGGCGGCAAAAAGTGTCGCCATATGGCGCATGGCTTCGCCGTTTTCTGCCCAACCGCGATATACGGTAAACCAGGTTTTAACAAACCAAGGTCCTAAAAAGAGCGCCGCTGTAAGTATGCCTACAAATATGAAGCACACCACGATTGACAATGTTACCGAGCGTTTTCTGTTCCACATAAAATTTACCTCCAAAACCTTTTTATGCCACTATAATAACACCAAAATTATCGTTTGTCAATAATTATTTTATTGTTAAACGATAATTTATTGTTGATAAACAAAAAACAAGACATAAAAACGGACGACCAACGGTCGCCCTTATGTAATGCTTTTTAAACTTTTTCTTTTTAATTTAACTGCAATAATTATGCCTGTAATTATCAAGATTTCTACCGCGAGAATAGAAAAAATCCCCCAACCGACAAATTCTGGGAAATTTAAAACGGCAAAAATTACAAACATTAGTAACGTTATAATCCTATCAACTAAAATCATATATTCAAATAAATGGCTCTTGTTTATTCTTATCAAAGAAATTATCCAAGTAATTATAAATAACAGTCCGAAAATAAAATAAATTATAAATGTTTCCGGAACATCAGAAAACCATCCTGTCATAATAGCAATATAAACAGAAAATACAGGTGTGTGAAAGCCAAATAAAAGGTAACAATACGCGTCCATAATCTCTTTATACAACATTACGCCGACAATTGATAAAACCGACCACAAAATCGCAAATATAAGTCTTTTGTTTTTGATTTTATAAACGATATTTTTTATTGCTGAATATATTTTAGTAGCCGACCAACCAAAAAGACGGAAAAATAAACTTGTAATCAAGACAACAACAAATATAACTATCGCAAATAAAAGAATAGATAATACCGTTTCCATAATACAGCTCCTTATCTTAATATGAAGATTGCCGATTTTCGATTTTAGTTTATACAAAACAGACAAACTGTCAAGTTACAATTTTGTAATATCCGTTCGCGGAACGCGAACACCTCACCTCTTCACTATTACCTCTTACTTATTACCTAAAGAAAATTCCCCGACAACAGTCGGGGAATTTATATATAAAAGGGGCTATAATCGGTAATTTTGAAGATAGTAAATCACTACCGCCGAAAAGCAGGATATCCGTCGCTTACCCCTGCTTTATTGTATGCAAAATTACTGGATTGGTGACTTGCGGATAAACAGTACGCCCAAGGTATTTGCGCCGCAATGTGAAGATACTGTGCAGCCGGCTCTGGTTAAAAATACTTCCTTAAACAAGCCTGTGTCCTTAACCTGCTGCAAAACGGACTCCACAATTTCGGGGTCACAGCCTGCGTGGGTTACAAACACGCGTGAGGTATCGATATCCTCGGGGTTTTGCAAACGTTCATTAACATACTCGGTAAGCACGCGACCGTAAACGCCGCGGTATTTTTTACCAACTCCCATAGAGCCGTTTTTAACCTCTATACAAGGCTTAAGCTTTAACAGGTTTGCACCAAGCATAGCAAGAGCAGAACAACGTCCGCCTTTGTGCAAGTATTCAAGGCTATCAATAACAAACGACGCATCAACGCAAGGCGCAAGCTTTTCAAGTTTTTCTACTATAGCAGTAGCTTCCATTCCGCTTTTTGCCATTTCGGCAGCCGCCACAACAAGCAAACCGCCGCCTGTAGACAGATTTTTACTATCGATAACATAAACGTTTTCAAACTCTTCGGCCGCAAGACAAGCGTTGCTGTATGTAGATGACATTGTAGAACTGATGGTAAAGTGAATTACAGCATCACCGTCTTTGGTGAGGTCGGTAAAATAGTCAATACACTCGCCAACGTTTGCGGCGGTTGTTTTTGGCAACTCACCTGTTTTTGCGTGATGAGCGTAAATTTCATCGGGATTAATATCTATACCGTCACGGTAAACCTTATCACCCAAGGTAACGCCAAGCGGTATAATTTTTATGCTATATCTTTCTTTAAGTTCGGGGCTTAAATCGCAGGTACTATCACTTGATATAATAATTTTAGCCATAATTATCCTCCAAAATTTTGTTTTACTAAAACATTATAACATTAAATTGTGAACAAAACAACAATTTTATTTATAAATTATGCAGTATTCATATTCACCTAATGTTACCTTGCCGTCATTGCACGCTTTACCAAAAACCTTTTTGCAACCATTAAATTCTTGCGGCACATCTATACAAATCGGATTTTGACTGCGATTTACGGAAACAAAAACATTACCCTTGTCATTCTGACGGGTAAAAGCAATTGCATCCGTGTTGGCAAAAACAGTATAAAAATCACCGTTTGTAAAGGCCTTGCATTCTTTTCTGACCTTGCCTAAATTTTTATAAAAACACAAAAGGTCGGCATCTTCTTTTCCCCAAGGATATGTCGCTCGGCAAAACGGATCGCCGTAACCCTGCACCCCTGCCTCATCGCCGTAAAACAGTGATGGCACACCGGGTAGCGTATACTGAATAACAGCCGCTGCCTTAAGCCGCTTTACGCCAAGCAAATATTCGTGCTCGGATAATTTTTGTCGTGATTGCCAAGCGCGATTACCTATAAAACTGTCACGTTTGCCAAGCAAGGTCAGCACTCGTGCCGTATCGTGAGTGCCAAGGTGGTTCATAAGGGTATCTACCGAGCATTTGGGGTAGTTTTCGATAATGGTATGCACCTTTTCGCTGAGCACATCGCCGCCACCAAATTTAATAAAATCCAATATAGCATTTGCAAACGGATAGTTCATAACGCTGTCAAGCTGACTTCCGCGCAAAAACTTACGCCGTGCGCCATAGCTTATTTTATTACTGGCGTCCTCCCATACTTCACCCAAAATATACGCGTTGGGATTTTCAGTTTTTACAGCCTCACGCAATTTATCTAAAAATTTATCGGGCAGTTCATCGGCAACATCAAGTCGCCAACCGGCAACTCCAAGCCTTAGATACTTTCTTAAAATACCGTTTTCTCCCGTGATATAGTCGGTAAAACTGCCATTGTCCTCATTAGTTTCGGGCAGAGTTTTCACACCCCACCACGCGTCATATCCGTTTGGATAATCGTAAAACTTGAACCATTTGCGATAGCAAGAATTACAGTCGCGGTATGCGCCGCCCGTGCCATAACGACCTGTACGGTTAAAATAAATGCTGTCGTCACCGGTATGCGAAAAAACACCGTCAAGTATGATTTTTATACCGTAATTTTCTGCCTCTTTGCAAAGGCTCTGTAAATCATGCTCATTACCTAAAAGCATATCTATTTTTTCATAGTTTGCCGTATTATATCGATGATTGGAATGGGCTTCAAAAATGGGATTAAAGTATATACAGCTTACCCCTAATTCTTTAAGGTAGGGCAGTTTTTCTATAACGCCTTTAAGGTCTCCGCCGTAGTAATCATTGCCAAGTGAGCAGCGACCGTTATTTTGGCGGTATTCAGGTGTTTTGCCCCAATCGTCACACATAAAACGGTCGTCGGGCACATTGTTTTTTGAGCTTCCCGAATTATAAAATCTATCAGGGAAAATCTGATAAATAAGACCGCCCTTTAACCAATCGGGCGTGGTAAAATCCTTTTGGTAAACGGTAAGCTGAAATTTTTCGGTGGGAGTTTGGGATACAACGCCTAAGCCGTTTGCAGCTTTTACTACAAAAAACTGACCGTGTGCGCTCGTATATCTGAAATCATACCAATAAAGTCCCTCGGCAGTTTTAATTTCACATTCAAAAAACTGATAGTCTTCCAGCCACTCGGCAGCAATCATCGGTATTTCACGTAAAGAATTGTCCGCATCGTTTACCATACACAAAAAGGCGCTATATACGCCTGCGTCTTTATGCAACAATAGCCGTAGCCGCAGTTTTTCACCTGCGGGTACGGCTCCTAAATTAGAACGATACAAACTGTTTCGTGAATCAAAGGGATAATAATTCATATTATTTCACTTTATCCAAATTCCAGATATTCTTTGCATAATCGTTTATAGAACGGTCTGCTGCAAAAACACCTGATTTTGCAATATTTGTAAGTGACATCTTATTCCAAACATCAGTCTGAGAATAAAGCTCCATAGCCTTTTTATGCGCCTCGCAATAGTCGGCGTAATCGGCAAGCGCCATATAAGTGTCAACATTTTTAAGCGTATTATAAATGTTGTCAAACTGCTTGCCGTCAATACCGCGACCTATAAAGTCAAGAGCATTACGCAGATCGGCATTATTGTTATAATACTGTATTGGGTTATAACCGGTCTTTTGAATTTTAAGCACCTCTGGTGTGTGCATACCGAAAATAATTATATTATCATCGCCAACAGCAGAGTGAATCTCAACATTGGCGCCGTCTTCGGTGCCAAGGGTAACTGCGCCGTTCATCATAAATTTCATATTACCGGTGCCGCTTGCCTCGGTAGAAGCAAGAGATATCTGCTCGCTTATTTCTGCCGCAGGTATCATAAGTTCGGCTAAAGTTACGCGATAATCCTCGAGGAACAATACCTTCAGTTTATCGTTTACTGCTCGATCATTATTAATAATTACAGATAATTTATAAATCATCTGAATTATTTCTTTCGCAAACAGGTATCCCGGCGCTGCCTTTGCTCCAAAAATATAAGTTTTAGGTGTAAATGGAGCATTGGGGTTATTTTTGATATAAAGATAATCGGTAATGATATGAAGCGCGTTCATATGCTGACGCTTATACTCGTGAAGGCGTTTTACCTGCATATCCACTACAGAATTCGGGTCAATACTGATACCCATATTGTCTTTTATATAATTTGCAAGGCGCACCTTGTTAGAAAGTTTAATTTCTGCAAGTCGTTTTAAAACGGTTTTATCATCGGCAAAAGCCATAAGCTTTTCAAGCTGTGATGCGTCCTTGATAAATCCGTCACCGATAAGCTCAGTGAGGAATGCAGTAAGCTCGGGGTTTGCCTGACAAAGCCATCTGCGATGAGCAATACCGTTTGTAACATTGGTAAACTTATTCGGTGTCATTTTGTAATAGTCCTTAAAGAGTTCATCTTTAATGATATCACTATGAAGTTTTGATACACCGTTTACTGTATGAGAAGCCGCAACGCAGAGGTTTGCCATACGAACTACCCCGCCCGAAATAATGGCGGTGCGTTCTGCAAGCGCAAAATCGCCTGTTTTTGTGATAACCTCTTCGCGATAGCGACGGTCAATTTCTTGAACAATCTGATAAATTCGGGGCATTCTATCCTTAAAAAGACCTACCTGCCAGCACTCAAGAGCCTCTGCCATAATGGTATGGTTGGTGTACGCCACGGTACGTGTTACAAGGTCCCAAGCCTTTTCCCAAGAGTAACCACATTCATCAAGGAGCAGTCGCATAAGCTCAGGGATAGCAAGGGTTGGATGTGTATCGTTAATATGAATTGCAACCTTATCGGGCAGATTCTCAAGTGTGTTATACCTGCGCATATGACGGTTAAGTATATCCTGGACCGATGCTGACACCAAAAAATACTGCTGGCGAAGGCGAAGAGATTTGCCCTCGGGGTGCTTATCTTCGGGATAAAGTATTTTAGAAATCGCCTCTGCAGATGCGCGTTGCTCAATAGCGCGGACATAATCGCCCTGACTGAATGCCGACATATCAAAGTCCTGACACTCGGCGCTCCAAAGACGCAAAACGTTTACAGTTTTGCCATCTTTACCTGCACATTTAAGGTCGTAGGGCATCGCACGGACATTATGATAATCCTTGTGTTCTACATGGTGATAATTATTATCCCACCAGTCGTCGATATAGCCGTCAAAGTGAACATCTACCGCAGAATGTGGGCGTGGTTCAAGCCAAACCTCGCCACCGGGAAGCCAAAAATCCGGCATTTCGGTCTGCCAACCGTCTACGAGTTTTTGGCGGAAGATACCCATCTCATATTTAATGCAATAACCCATTGCCGAATAACTGCTGCTTGAAAGTCCGTCAAGGAAGCAGGCAGCCAAGCGGCCCAGACCGCCGTTGCCAAGACCTGCATCGGGTTCTAATTCGAACAAATTGTCAAGATTTACCTTATAACTTTTAAGTGCTTTACGCATAGTTTCGGTGAGATCAAGGTTATAAAGGTTATTTTTTAGTGAGCGACCCATTAAAAACTCCATACTAAGATAGTAAATAGTCTTGCTCTCTTGCTCATCAACAGCCTTTTTAAACTGTGCCTTGCGCTCGCTCATAATATCAAGCAGCACAAGCACGGTAGCCTTATAAAAAATATCATCAGAAGCCTGATCCGGTGTTACGCCGAAGTTATGAGAAAGCTTTTTCTCTAACATTTCTTTAAGCGCAGTAATAGTGTATTTAGTCATAAAAACATCTCCATAAAAAGATATAAATTTTTATTTTTATTATTTACTACATTATAATACAATATTCTTTTATCTTTTTCAAGTGGTACTAAAAACAATATTTACTTTGTTTTTTGTGCTTTTTGCATAAAAACTTTTTTTAAACCGCTTTTTTAAAAAATAAATTTAGGCAATTTTTACATAATTTTGCGTTTTTTTATAATTAAGAAGTTGCTTTAATACTAAAATATGTATTTTTTTCCTTGAATATTAAAGTGAAAAATGATATTATTTACCCATAATTCTACACTAATTCAAAGGTCTTGAAAATAGATGAATTTCAAATCAATAACCCTTAAAGATAAAGAAAAACTCATTCCCCTTTTACAAAACAATAACGAACTTACTTGTGAACTCAGTTTTGTAAATTTGTTGCTTTGGCAACCGCTTTACAATAACTGTTATTGCATCGAAGACGGCATTCTTTATCTTAAATCGTATGATGATAATATTGTAACCTACAGCCTGCCGTTTGGAGATATGAAAACGGGGTTTAAAAAAATTGCAAAACACGCCGACAACCCTTATCCTGACATCTGGGCGCAGGCGGGCGCACGTTTTGATGAATTTAAAAAGCTTTACGGCAAATATTATGATATTTATGAAAGTCGTAATGAGTTTGATTATATATACAACTCTTCTGATCTTATAAACCTTTCGGGCAAAAAATATCACTCTAAACGAAATCATATATCATCATTTTCCAAGCAATACGACTGGCATTACGAGGATATAACCACCGATAATATTGACAGTGTGAAGCGCTGTGCAAAGCTTTGGTATAATCAAAACGTTGATCGTATGGATGAAGAATTAAAAACTGAGATGCAGGGCGTATCTTTGATGCTTAATAATATGTTAGCGCTCAATATAAAAGGCGGTGCCATAGTAGTCCATAACGATGTCGTAGCCTTTACCCTGGGATCGCCCATAAATCAAAACATTTATAATATCCATATTGAAAAGGCGATTAAGGGTTTTGAAACGGCATATACCGTTATAAATCACGAATTTGCCGCGCAAAATCTCACTTCTTACAAATATATAAACCGTGAAGATGATTTGGGTCTTGAAGGGCTTAGAAAATCAAAACTTTCATATAAGCCTGCAATAATATTACCAAAGTATATCTGCACAAAAAAGGAAAATATATGACTAAACGTGACCAATGTGAAAAACTTTATAAAGATGCTTTTGGCGAAACGCAAGAATTTGATACTATGCTATTTGATTTGTTTTTCGATAATATAGAAACATTAGAAAAAAACGGTGTTGTTACAGCTATGTATTTTAAAATCCCCTGCACCTTTAACCTAAATGGCACAAAAAAAGCGGCATATTATATTTACGCCGTAACTACACACAAAGACTACCGTCATAAAGGTCTTATGAGCAAACTTTTTGCCAAAACGCAAACCGAACCTGATACGCTTTATTTTTTAAAGCCGTCAAGCGAAGGCGTTATTGCCTTTTACAATCAAGCAGGCTTTAAACAAATTACCGGCACAAGAAGTCTGTGCGATGCAACAATAGAAGTAAACAATGATTTTAAAAAATTGTCTGAACTTTGTGATAAACCCACTGACGAATATCCTATTATGATAAAAGGCTTTACAAATATAGATAGATTAACCTTTGAGTTCACACTTGAATAATCATCCGAAAGGAATTTTTGATATGTCTAAAAAAACCTACATAATATGTAACGCTCACTTAGACCCTATCTGGCAATGGGAGTGGGAAGAAGGTGCCGCAGAAGCGCTATCTACCTTCCGTATTGCTGCGGATTTTTGTGAACAATACGAGGACTATATTTTTTGTCATAACGAAGTTTTGCTTTATGATTGGATAGAAAAATTCGACCCCGATTTATTTTCAAGAATTCAAGACCTTGTAGCGCGCGGCAAATGGCATATTATGGGCGGCTGGCATGTGCAGCCCGACTGCAATATGCCCTCGGGAGAAAGCTTTGTTCGCCAAATGCTCTCGGGTAGAAAATATTTCTTAGAAAAATTCGATAAAGCGCCGCATGTCGCTATCAACTTTGACTCATTCGGTCACAGTCGCGGACTTGTTCAAATTATGGCAAAAAGCGGTTACAAGGGCTATATACATATGCGCCCGATGCCAAACTTTTTGACACTGCCTGCCGACGAATATACCTGGGTTGGCTATGACGGCTCAAAAATTGTTGGTATCCGCCCTGACGGATGGTACAGCACACCAAAAGGCAAGGCTGCCGAATATATCGGTTATACCGTAGATAAATGTCCTGAAAACAGCATAAATATGCGACTTTGGGGTATTGGTAATCATGGCGGAGGTCCATCTAAAAAAGACCTTGACGACCTTGTTGTATTTAAACAGGAATTAAAAGAAAAAGGCATAGACCTTATTCACGCCACACCCGAACAATATCTTGCTGAAACAGTAAAAATACACGAGTTGCCCGAATTCAAAGAAAGTCTTTGGTCGTGGGCAGTTGGCTGTTACACTTCACAGGTACGCGTAAAGCAGAAACACCGCTTGGCAGAAAACACATACTATCTTACCGAAATTATGTGCTCACACGCCGCAAATGAAGGGCTTATTGAATATCCGTTCAAAGAACTTGCCGACGCTATGTACGACATTATGACGGTGGAATTTCACGACGTTTTACCGGGTTCTTCCATACAGCCTGCCGAAGAAATGGGCATTCGTATGATGGACCACGCCATTGAAATTCTTACCCGTCTTAAAGCAAAAGCCTTTTTTGCACTGGCAGGTGGTCAGAAAAAAGCCGACAGCGACAAAATTCCGATTTTTGTTTATAACCCATATCCTTACGAAATTACCGAAGATATAATATGCGAATTTAACCTTTGGGACCAAGATTACAACAACTATTTTATGAAACCGGTTGTGTATGACAAAAACGGCAACATTGTTCCCTCACAATGTGAAAAAGAATATAGCACCATTCCTATTAACTGGAGAAAACGAGTCGTTTTCAGAGCAACCCTTTCACCTATGTCACTTAATCGTTTTGACTGCGGTTTTGAAACATTAGATGAAAAGCCTGCCGCTGATGTTATAAACAAAAATGGTTATCTTATACTTAATCGTGGCGGCACCGAAATTAAAATCAATACCAAAACCGGTCTTGTTTATTCTTATATCAGAGACGGCAAGAACTTTGTTGAAGACGGTGCTTTCCAGCTTGAAGTATTCAACGATGACTTTGATCCGTGGGGAATGATGGTAACCGCCTTTAAAGAAAAGGTTGGTGAATTTGAATTATTAACTCCTGCTGCAGCAAAAGACTTTTTGTATCTTGAAAACGAAATTCCATCAGTGCATATTATTGAAGACGGCGACGTTGAAACTGTAGTTGAAGCAGTGTTCGGATATAAAAACTCATATGCCGTGCTTAAATATCATTTAGATAACAGCGGCCAGTTAAAGCTTGACGTTCGTGTTAATTGGAGTGAAAAACAAAGAATGCTCCGCCTTAACATCCCCACCTCGCTAAAAGACAGCGTTTGCATAGGTGAACAGCCGTATGGCGAAGAAAAGCTGCGCGACAATATGGAAGAAAACGTATCGCAAAAATACATCGCCGTAACCGATGGTAGTGATTGCCTGCTTGCCGTAAACAACGGTATTTACGGCTCTTGCTTTGATGATAAGTCGGGCGCACTCAAATATACCCTTTTGCGTTCAGCATCATATTGCGCGCACCCCGTAAACATCAGAAAGGTTATGCCCGAAGACAGATATATGCCATATATTGAGCAGGGCGAGCGCGATTTCAGCTTTTTGTTTAGTGTCGGCAAAGCAAACGATATAAGACCTCACGCTTCACGTATTGCACAGCAATTTAATATGAAGCCAATGGCTCTGTCCTTCTACCCGACCGGTGTTGGTAAGCTTCCACAGTCGCCTGTAAACCTTTCGGGCACTGAAGTTATAACGCTTAACACACTCAAGAAAGCAGAAAAATCAGATGATTATATCATAAGATTATTCAACCCTACCAACAGCGAACAAAATTGCAAACTGTCGTTCTACGATGCTGAAATTCTGCTGAATTTTGGTGTATATGAAATTAAAACCATTAGGTATGACGGCAAAAAGCTTTGTGAAGTTGACCTTATGGAAGGTATGCTTGGGTAAAATTTATTAAAACAAAACTATAACAGCACCTGCTATTCAGTTTTAGCAGGTGCTGTTTTTTAGTTGATAATGATTTTAAAATATATTGTTTAAGAAAATATTATACATAATTTGTGCCACTTCACAGCGAAGCGCGTTGCCCGCTGGGGCAATACGTGTGCCACCCTGACCCGAGATTACACTCTTGTCAAGTGCCCAGATTATTGCCTCTTTTGCATAATCTGTCACGCCTTTATAGTCAGCATAAGTCTTTGCCTTTCGCTCTGCACCGGCGCTAACTGTGGGAGCCGCGCCACCGTTTATGTATTTAGCATATCTGTAAAGGAATGTTACAAGCTGTTCGCGTGTAATTACGTCGCCTACGCCAAACTCTGTACCGCCGGCATAACCTGTTGTAATACCGCAGTCAGCAGCCCACATTATTGCCTTTTCATAATATGCGCCGCTTGGCACGTCGGTAAAAGACGCTCTGCTGCTTTGGTAGTTTTCTAAATCTACGCCTGCAAGTCGGGCAAGGATTACTACAAAGTCTTGACGTTGAATGTTATCTGCCGTACCAAACTTTGTTGTGCCGCCATAGCCTGTAATCAGTCCTGCGCCTACCGAATAGGTTACGGCATCGTTATACCAACCGCCCTGTTCGGCTGTTAACGTATCAGTAAAGATGGTGTTGGCTTTTTTAGTAAGATTCCAGGTCAGATTGTTAATATTGTCAAAATCGGCATTAAGTTTTACAGTATAACCTTGCCCTGCTACCAATGGCCAGCCTTGTTTTGCATCGTTATACTTAACTGCTTTTCCGTTTTTGTCAAGCACTGTTATGCTGTCTTTATTAAAGCCTGATAACGTTTTACTTGGTGTTATGTTATACACACCTGTGAAATTAACACTTAATAACCAATCGCGTGGTGGTACTTCTCGTACGGCGCCACACTCATTACAGTCTGCATCGTATTTATCGTCATAAATATGGTCGGGTACTGTGCGTGTCACTTTGCAAATATTGCACTCGGAATCGCAAGCATTATCATATGAATGACCCAAAGATTCTATTATCACATTTTCTTGAAAACCACAAAACTTACAAATGTGTAGTTCCTCACCAGATTCTGTACAACTAACTTCTTTTAAAATTTGTGAAATCTCCATTTGGTGGTTTCCTTCAACAACCAACAATGAACTTGTCGCAAGCACTGTTTCACCTGTTGCTACAACTTTAACAGTTGTTTCGCCAGGATAAACAGGCACTACATTTGCACTGCTTATTTGTCTATAATAAGATCCCATCGAAATAATCGAACTTGAAACATTACTTATTTTTGCTATAGACGTGTTTTCTATTTCAAAATCAAATTCTTTTGATGCCTCATAGGATAACGTGATACTTTCGTCGGTTGTAATTATAAAATCAAAAGTTTTTGATAATTTGCAAATTTCACATGTTGCGATATTTTCACCACTCTTTGCAAATATATGTTTTGGTTCTCTCGTCTCATTGCAAACTTTACACTTTTCATCACAGTCACTATCATAAATATGTGTTATATTCGCTTCTCTTATATAATCACAGTTTATGCAAGTTGTTGAACAGTCATAATTATACATATGAGCATCATTTTCGCATGGAGAATAATGCCAATGAGCATTCGTTAGTTTTTCATTACTTCCACCAATGTTTATTTTGCTTTTATCTACTCTGTTGCCAGAATAGTATACATCCGTAAGTTTATCGCATAAGTAAAATGCTCCATAAGCAATGTCAGTAATACTTTTTGGTATTGTGATACTTGTAAAATCACATCCCGCAAATGCAAAACCACCAATTCTCGTAACACCATCAGGTATTGTAAAGTTAATAAAATCAAGCCCATTAAAAGCGTCTTCTCCTATTGATGTTACACCGTTTGGAATAACGCTTGCTTTACATCCTGCTACTAACACATTTGTTGTTTTCCGCATAATACAATTATTTGCGCTGTAATAAGTAGCATTATTTTCATCCACTACTATACTTGTAAGAGAATAACAATAACCGAATATCCCTTTACCAATAGATGTTACACTATCTGGTATAACAATACTTTTGAAAGAACAGCCAAGAAATGCACTTTCACCAATTGTTTTTACACTATTAGGTATAATAATATCCTTAAATCCACAAAACTCGAATGTTTGGTTACCAATAGATGTTACACCGTCAGGTATAACAATCCCCAGAAGAGAAAAACAACGATTAAATGCGCTGTCCCCAAATGATTTAATGCTGTTTGGAATTGTTATGCTTTTAAGGGAGGTGCAATATGCAAACGAACTATCACCAATTAATGTTACGCCATCAGATAATATAGCGCTTGTAAGTGATCTGCAAGTATAAAATGCATAGTTACCAACCTTAGTAACTCCTTTTTCAATTACTACTTCTGTAATATCAGTTCCCCAGGGCGAATTTGAGCTGTATGTATAATCCTCCATTGCGCCTTTACCACTAATGGTAAGAACTGTACCATCAAGTGACCATGTACAATCACCCGTTGTGCCACTTGTAACATTTTCAGCACTTGCAGTAATGCTAAACGCACCAAGCGGAACTACCGATATCAGTAGTACAATTGTCAACAAAACGGATAATAGCTTTTTCATTTTATC
The DNA here is from genome assembly GCA_964387615.1 of uncultured Ruminococcus sp. Classification (GTDB taxonomy): domain Bacteria; phylum Bacillota; class Clostridia; order Oscillospirales; family Acutalibacteraceae; genus UBA737. The sequence continues at coordinate 18,533 of CAYLXT010000009.1, read as the reverse complement.
ATCTCCAAAGATTAATGAATGTATTAACAAAACAATTTTACCACTTTTTTTATTAAAGTGCAATAATAAAAACGGACGAGCATTGCTCGCCCCTACGTAGTAAATTAATTAATATATCGTAGGGACGGGCGTCCCCGACCGTCCGTCAGTAATAGCAAATTATACGGACCGTCCGGGAGGCCGGTCCCTACACCGAACACAAAAGCACCCACTATATTACTATAGTAGGTGCTTTAGTTTTGTTAATTGTAATACTTATTTCGCGTAGTCAACAGCGCGGCTTTCGCGTATGATGTTAACCTTAACCTGACCTGGGTATTCCAACTCGCTTTCAATCTTTTGAGCGATATCGTGAGCCATAATAACCATCTGGTCGTCGTTTACTGCCTCAGGCTTAACAACAATACGTATTTCACGTCCTGCCTGAATAGCATAAGAATCTTCAACACCGTTAAAGGACTTGGCGATTTCCTCTAACTTTTCAAGACGCTTGATATAGTTTTCAATATTTTCACGTCTTGCACCCGGACGAGCAGCGCTGATAGCATCAGCCGCCTGAACAATGCACGCAATAACAGTTTTTGCCTCTACGTCACCGTGGTGGGCGTGAATTGCGTGAACAACAGCCTCGTTTTCACGATACTTTTTAGCAGCCTCAACACCAAGCTGAATGTGTGAACCTTCTTGCTCGTGGTCGATAGCCTTACCAATATCGTGCAAAAGACCTGCACGCTTGGCAAGTGTTACGTCAGCACCGAGCTCGGCAGCAATAAGACCCGAAAGGTAGCAAACCTCAAGCGAGTGATTAAGAACATTCTGGCCGTAGCTTGTACGGAAATGCAAACGACCGAGAAGCTTTATAAGCTCGGGGTGTAGGTTGTGAACACCGCTGTCTACCATTGCGCGTTCACCCTGCTGCTTAATTATAGCCTCAACCTCGGCTGTAGCCTTGGCAACGGTTTCTTCAATTCTTGCAGGATGAATTCTGCCGTCAACAATAAGTTTTTCAAGGGTTACGCGGGCAATTTCACGGCGAATAGGTTCAAAGCTTGATACAGTGATTGCTTCGGGCGTATCGTCAATAATAAGGTCAACGCCTGTTGCATTTTCAATAGCGCGGATGTTTCTACCCTCGCGACCGATGATACGTCCCTTCATCTCGTCGTTTGGCAACGGTACTACCGAAATGGTAATTTCAGAAGAATGGTCAGCGGCACAGCGCTGAATAGCGTGAGCAATAACCTCGCGTGCGAGCTTATCAGACTCATCGCGTGTTTGCTGCTCGTATTCCATAATTTTTACAGCTTTTTCGTGAGAAAGCTCGCCTTCAAGCATCTGTAAAAGATTAGCCTTTGCCTGCTCTTTAGAAAGACCTGAGATTTTTTCAAGCATTTCAAGCTGACTGCGTTTGAGTTGTTCGCACTCCTCAATTTTAGCATCAATCTGTTTTGCCTTTTCCTGAAGCTTTTCTTCCTTAGCCTCAAGATTATCTATCTTGCGGTCAAGGGTTTCTTCTTTTTGCTGAAGTCTGTGTTCCTGTCTTTGTACCTCGGCTCTTCTTTCGCGAAGATCCTTTTCGGTATCCTGACGAAGCTGATGAATTTCTTCCTTAGCTTCAAGCAATGTTTCTTTTTTGCGGGTTTCAGCGGTTTTCATTGCGTCGTTAAGTATGCGTTTTGCCTCTGTTTCAGCAGAGCCTATAGTTTTTTCGGCGGAGCGCTTACGAAAAGCAGAGCCTGCCAAAAAACCGACAACACCAAGCACCAACGCAACACCGCCGGAAATTAACAGTGTGTTTATATCGGGCATTAAAGTCCCTCCTTTATATAATAAAGCGATTTTACAGAGCACAAAATAAAACGTCTGTCGGGGATCGCTGTTTAAGCCCCGCTTCAATAAATATTAGGTATGGGGAAATTTCGCCAATACTTCCACCAATACAAACTAAACTTATCTACATAATTTTACCACTATATTTATACTCTGTCAAGAAAAAATGCCGTTTATATTGTGTGAAATCACAACAAAACGGCATTTTTTTACATTAAACAAAGTAATATGACATATCCCAACAAGGAAGTGACGGAAAATGACGTAGATAAATTTTGTAATCCTTTCGCAAATTAAAAATCATTTCAGGCAAATTAAACAAATCTTCACTTCGGTGATAGCATGCAATCTGCATTTGGGGTTTGTGATTTGTTACCGTATTCTCGCCGCCCTTTATCGCGGCAGCCTCGGCGCCTTCAATATCCATTTTTATATAGGTAGGAATTTCTTTTTTTGTTAAAGCATCTATTGTCACCGAAGTTATAATATTACTCCCTTTTCCTATGGTTGAGCCGCGAGAGCCATTCATTTCAAACTGAGTTTTACCGTCAATATCACTGACACAAGCGTTTATATTTGTAATATTTTTAACGGTTTCGGTAGCAAGGCACAGTTTATTATAGGTTTTAAAATCGGGCTCAACCGCTACTATTCTATTGTAATTACTTACAACCGATAAAAATTCTGCTACTGTATCACCGCGATAAGCACCCAGATCAAAATAGATTTCATTGTCGCCTAAATTTAATATGTTTTGATATATCTCATCACTCGGCGTTTCGCAATCAAAAAGGTAATCTGTCTTTCCTGTCAGCTTATACATAACCGCACATTCAAAAACCTTTTTTGAAGTATCATCCGCAAGGCAATTATAAATGTTTTCAAGTCTATCGCGATTAGCAACAGCATATTCAATATTAAAAAGTGTATCACCATATACCGGCACATCGGGCGCATAAAGTTCTTGTTCGCTTGCTATGCGTTTTATATTTGCAATAACATCGGGCAGGCTGCTGCCAAAACACACAAGCACTATCATATCACCAAAGTTTTGCTTTGCGGTGGCATAATCGGTAACCTTAAATCCGTGAAACTCTTTTTGGCGCACAAAACCATCGGATGCAAAAACACCCGATATTTTAATATCATATTTATCAAGCACCGATATAATTTTATCAGCACCGTTACCCATACCGTAAAGCACAATAGGCTTTTTGGTTTCTTTTAAATAAGTCCATAAATCTTTCATAACTTTATTATATATTTAAAAACAAAATTTTACAAGTAAGTTATAGACAAAATCACTTTTATTTGATATATTTAATAGGTAAATATTTTATTGGAGGGTGCTTTATGAAAAAAGTTCTCGCTTTTGACTTTGGCGCTTCAAGCGGTCGTGCAATGCTTGCAACCCTTGAAGACGGCAAAATAGTAATGAAAGAAATTCACCGTTTTTCTAACGACCCTGTCGTAGTTCGCGGCAGTATGTATTGGGATGTACTCCGTCTTTTCTTTGAAATCAAGACGGGTATTACCAAGGCTGTAAACGAGGGTGGTTTTGACGCTATCGGCATCGACACCTGGGGTGTTGACTTTGGACTATTGGACAAAAACGGCAGATTGCTTGCTAACCCCTACCACTACCGCGACAGCCGTACACACTCTGTACCCGAAAAGGTATTTCAAATCATCTCTAAAGATGAGCTTTACAGCAAAGCAGGTCTTCAGTTTATACACTTTAACACCATTTATCAGCTTATGTACTTAAAGTTTAATGAGCCTGAGGTATTAGACCGCGCCGACAAAATGCTTATGATGCCTGACCTTTTCGGTTATATGCTAACAGGTGAAATGAAAGAAGAGGCAACAATTGCCTCTACCTCTAACCTACTCAACCCCTACACAAAGGATTGGAATTTTGAGCTTATTGAGCAGTTGGGACTTCCAAAATCAATTTTTGCGCCCATCACAAAACCCGGCAGCGTTTATGGCCTTCTTTCAGATGAAATTTGCGAAGAGCTTGGTTGCGAAAAGGTACCCGTAATCGCAGTTGCATCGCACGACACGGCATCTGCCGTTGCGGCTACACCCAGCGACCGCGACGATTTTGTTTATATAAGTTGCGGCACATGGAGCCTTTTTGGCATTGAGAGCAAAACACCAATTCTTACGGCTGAGGCGGCACGAGCAGACTTTACAAACGAGGGCGGTTTTGAGGGCACAACCCGTTTCCTTAAAAACATTATGGGACTTTGGCTTATTCAGGAATCGCGCCGTCAGTTCCGCCGTGAAGGCGAAGAGGTTGGTTTTGACACTCTTGAAAAAGAAGCGTTGGCATCCGAACCCTTTAAGTGCTTTATCAACGTAGACGACCCTGCATTTGAGCCTGCAGGCAACCTGCCGCGCCGAGTTAAAGAATACTGCGAAAAAACAGGTCAGTATGTACCTCAAACTCGCGGCGAGGTTATGCGTTGTATCTATCAGAGCCTTGCTATGAAATATAAGTACACCTTTAACGCGCTGAACAATATGGGTGATAAAAAATATCATAGCATCAATATTTTAGGCGGCGGTATCAAAGACCGTCTGCTTTGCCAGATGACAAGCAACGCTTGCAACGTGCCTGTTCTTGCAGGACCTACCGAAGCCACTGTTATGGGTAACATCGGTGTTGCAATGAACGCTTTAGGTGAAATCAAAGACTTTGCAGAACTTCGCAAAGTGGTATCCAATTCTACTGAAATCAAGACCTATACACCAAATGACAACGACGCTTGGGAAAAAGCGTATGCCGATTACCTTAAGGCTACAGGACTTTAATTTTAAATTCAAAAATGCTCTGCTTGAGTTTTTCAGGCAGAGCATTTTGTTTTAATAATATTTTTGTATAAATTCAACAATCGGAGTATTATCGGGTAGTCCGTGTGGGTGGTGGTCGCCGCCAGGCTTTATAATAAGCTCAATATTTCCACCGTTGGCAACGAAATAGTCATAAAGCAGTTGCCCGTTTTCGCAAAACGGCACGGCTTTATCACTATCGCCGCTGACTAACATTATCGGCACACCCGATTTTAAAAGTTCTTCTTTTTGGTCTATGGGGTGATTTCTGAAATTTATCATTTGCGAAAGTGTGAGTCCCATATTATCGATGAACTCTTTTTCGGCGCCGCCCTCACCTATGCCTACTCCAAAAGGCCAGCTCAGATAGTTCATAACAGGCGCATCGAGATAGGCACAAGCTACATACTGTGGGTATTTTGCTGTAAAGTATACCGCCTGCATACCACCACAAGAATAACCTATCAAAGCACACTTGTGGTTGAGACCAAATTGCTTGCTAATATATTCACAAAACTTGGGTCGCATATCGGTATCAGACTCGGGACACATACGGGTAGTATTTGCCATATACGCTAAATGATAGCCTTTTTTAATCATTGCTAACTCTAAATCGGGAAAAGCACCAAAATATTCGGTGCGATATAGCCATTTTTTGCCCTCGCACGCATTGTCGGGGCATATAAGTATGCAATCTCTGCCCTCGAAAACAAAGTCGAGTCGCTTAAAACCATTCCAAATGCTTTCGGTCATATTATTCACCCTTTACCTCATAGCCGCCAACTGCGCGAACAAACAGTTTTACGCAAGAATTTTCACCAAAAACATTTTCGATCATTCTCTTGTAATCGTCAAACATTTTATTTGGTATATAGCACTGAATTGTACCCGCAAAGCCGCCGCCATGAACGCGGTAAGCACCGCGACCGTTTAAGAACTGTTTTGTGAGCGCCAGTGCCAACGATATTGCCTGTTCTTTGGGATTTGACGGAGAATACACATTCTGAAGCAAATCATAAGATGACTCGCCCGAACGCTTTACGGCTACAAAAAACGTGTTAAAATCACCGCGTTTGAGTGCTGCTTTCTGGGTAAGCACGCGACGATTTTCGGCAAAGAAATGCACCGCGCGAAGAAGCGCACGGTCGCCGCATTTTTGGCGGATTTCAGCAAGGTTTGCATAAAATTCCTGCTCGTTTGCGTCGCGCAAAAACTCTACGCCAAGGCACTCACTTACCGCCTTACATTCAAGCGTAATATCGGCATAATCTCCTGTTAAGTTAGCATGGTTTCCACCCGTATCAACAACGCAAAGCGTATGACCGGACACGTTTAAATCAAGGCTTATTTTTTCAACCACTGGATTTTGCGGGTCATTAAAATCAGCATAGGTAAAGCCACCTACCGAGCTTGCCATCTGGTCAAGCAGGCCGCATGGTTTTCCAAAATATTCTCTTTCGGCAAACTGTGAATATTTTGCAATACTTATAGCGTCAACAGCCGCCTCGTTAAACAAGCCGTTTACAATATTTGACACCAATACCTCAAACGCCGCCGATGACGAAAGTCCCGAGCCTTTGAGCACATCGGAGGTTGTATAAGCATCAAATCCTCCTATATTATAACCGTTGTTCTTAAACGCCGCCATAACGCCGCGGATAAGCGAGCACGCCTTACCCGTTTCACTTTCTTTAATATCAAGGTCGGTAATATCCAGCTCGTCCATTTTATAACCCTTGGACTTTATACGGACGGTGTTACTGCCGTTTTCGGAAACTACCGCTATAACATCAAGGTTTACGCTACCCGCAAGCACCATTCCGTGCTGATGATCGGTATGATTACCGCCGATTTCGGTGCGTCCGGGAGCCGAAAAAAGACGAATATTATCGCGCTCACCATAAAGATTTACAAATTCATCTATAGCATCACTATAACGTGATTTTGCAATCTCGGCTTCACCGTAAAGCAAAGTAAAGTCCTTATCAAATCTTCCGTTTAATATATTTTGTTTTAACTGAGTAGTATTCATATTATTAAAGAAAGCGGAAAACAACATCTCGTGATGCAATTTTCCGCTTATCCTTTCATTAAATTAAAGAGTTTCTACGATAGCCTTTGTATCACGGGCAATCTTAAGCTCTTCATTGGTAGGAATAATGTAAACATTAACCTTACTGTCATCGGTAGAAATCTTGATTTCTTCACCGTGAACACGGTTTGCCTCTGCGTTGAGCTTAACGCCAAGATAGCCTAAGTTTTCACAGATATATTCGCGGAGTTCTTCGTCATTTTCACCAATACCGCCTGTGAATACGATGGTATCAACACCGTTCATAGCGGCGATATAAGAACCAACGAATTTAAGAATCTGATAACGCTGCATATCAATAGCAAGCTGTGCGCGGGCGTTGCCGTTTTCTGCGGCAGCAGCTACGTCACGGTTGTCGTTAGATACGCCCGAAATACCAAGCACACCAGACTTTTTGTTGCAGATAGAATCAATTTCAGCAAAAGTAAGGCCTTCTTTTTCTGCAATATATGTAAGGGTTGAAGGATCAAGTGTACCGCAGCGTGTACCCATCATAAAGCCATCAAGTGGTGTAAAGCCCATTGATGTATCAATACAAACGCCGTCTTTGATAGCGGAGATTGAGCAACCGTTACCAAGGTGGCAGGTGATAATCTTAAGGTCTTTCTTATCCTTGCCTTCAAGCACTGCTGCTCTGTCGCTTACAAAGCTGTGCGATGTGCCGTGGAAACCGTATTTACGAACGCGGTATTTTTCATAATATTCATAAGGCAAAGCATAAATGTAAGCCTGCGCGGGCATTGTCTGATGGAAAGAGGTATCAAACACGCCAACCTGTGGAATCTTGTCGCCAAAGGTCTTGGTGCAAGCCTCGATACCCAAAATATTTGCGGGGTTGTGAAGCGGAGCCATAACGCTGCACTCGCGAACCTTTGCAATCATTTCGTCGGTGATAAGAGCTGATTTGTTAAATTCTTCTGCGCCGTGAACTACACGGTGACCGATAGCGCTAACCTCATCAAGAGAGTCGATAACCTTAGCCTCTGACTTTGTCATAGCGTAAACTACCGCTTCAAAAGCTTCGCTGTGGGTAGGCATAGCAGTTTCTGCCTTATAAACTCTGCCGTCAGCAGCCTTATGAGTGATGGCGCCCGTAACGCCGATGCGCTCGCAAAGGCCCTTTGCCAAAACCTGCTCATTATCCATATCAATAAGCTGATATTTAAGTGATGAGCTACCTGCATTAACTACAAATACTTTCATTTCAATTACTCCTTAAAATAAATATTGAAAGATGATTTTTAATATGGTAAAATAATTCCATAAAACATACATCATTATTTTACTTTATTGATATTCAATTTTCAAGTGTTTTTATAAAAAGAGGTGATTTTTTTGTCGGCTGTGGGTATTATTGCGGAATTCAATCCCTTGCACACGGGTCATAAACGCTTAATTGACCACGCTCATACGCTGGGCGATACGGTGGCTTGTGTCATAAGCGGTAACTTTGTGCAACGCGGCGACGTGGCTATAATATCAAAACAACAGCGGGCAAAATTTGCGCTTCTTTGCGGAGTTGATATTGTGGCGGAGCTGCCTGTGCTTTGGAGTATGTCCACCGCGCAGAACTTTGCGCTTGGTGGCGTGTGGCAGCTTTATAACCTTGGCTGCGACAAAATAGTATTCGGGAGTGAATGTGGTGACGTTGATGCACTTAAAAACGCCGCCGATATACTGAACAGTGACGGTTTTTTTGAAAAGGTTACCGAAAAGGCTAAATCTGGCGTTACCTTTGCGGTAGCGCGCGAACAGGTAGCGGGTGAAATGGGTATTGATTTTACCCTGTTACGCGGTGCTAACAATAATCTTGGCATTGAATATATACTTGCCGCAAAAAAACTCAACCTACCTATAGAGTTTCACACTATAAAACGTCTGGGTGCCGCTCACGACTCAAACGAAATTGACGACGGATTTGTTTCGTCCTCTTTCATAAGGGATGAACTGTTCAAAGGAAATATAGGCTATACCGAGCGTTTTATGCCGCGCGAGATAAGAGGCATTATACAACCGGAACATATCGCGGATATAAAACGGCTTGAAAATGCTGTTCTTTACTCTTTGCGCACAAAAACAGCAACTGAGCTTGAAAATCTGCCCGATATAAGCGAAGGACTCCACAATAAGATTTATTTTTCTGCTCGTGTCGCTACAAGTCTTGACGAGCTGTATAATATGATAAAAACAAAACGATATACTTTAGCCCGCATAAGACGGTTGGTGCTTTCGGCATTTTTGGGAATAGACTGCCGATTCTTTATGACTACCCCGCCCTATGTGCGTGTGCTGGGTTTCAGTAATAAAGGACTCGCACATCTTAAAACCCCACAGGGCGTAATACCCGTTATCACCCGCGCATTGCAAATCAAAAATCTTGACGAGGACTCGCAAAAGGTTTTTGAAATTGAATGTCGCGCTACCGATATATACAATCTTGCTTTGGAATGTCCGCTTGAATGCGGCAGTGAACAAAGAATGAAACTACTTAAAAAGGAAGAATTGTTATGATTAGAACTGAAATCAAAGACTATCTTAACTATGGAAAGGTATTGTCAATTACAAACGGAGTTATTGAAGCGTACGTTACTATTGATATCGGTCCGCGTATTATTCGTTTTGGATTTGTTGGCGGTCAGAATATTATGTGCGACAACCGCGCTGCCGCAGATCCTAAAAACGACGAGGAATTCCAGAGCTTCTTTGGAAAAGGTAAAAAGTGGGAAATTTTAGGCGGTCACCGTATATGGACTTCGCCTGAAAGCTATCCGCACAGTTATTATCCCGACCAAGACGCAGTAAAATATGAGATTACCGAGCAGGGCGCAGTATTTACCCCGAATGCTGAAACCGAAAACGGTTACCAGAAACAGCTTGAAATCAGGATGGATCCCGATGATGCCAATATGCAGGTGACGATGCGTGTTAAAAACATCGCCTCTATACCGCAGGAATTTTCTATCTGGGGACTTACAGTATCCGCTACTGGCGGTACACTTATAATCCCGATGAACGATAACGACACAGGTCTTCTTGCTAACCGCAATATATCGGTATGGCCTTATACCAACCTTGCAGACAGTCGCTTACATTTTGGTAAGCACTATGTGACACTCCGTCAGGATACAAACACTACTCAGGCATTAAAGCTGGGCTTTGACTTAAATCAGGCGGAAACATATTATTGCTTGGGATGCGACATTTTCCGTAAAGCCTACGAAACCTATCACCCACACGAAAAATACCCCGACAATAACTGTAGCTTTGAAACCTATACCTGTGCTACATTTATTGAGGTTGAATCATTAAGTCCGCTTAAAACTGTTCAGCCGCAGGAAACAGTATCTCTTACAGAGCATTGGTCATTACACAAAAAACCTTGTGATATAGAGTTTAACAACGACGAGTCAATAGACGATTTACTTTCCAGACTTTGAGGATAAATATGAAAAACACTTTTCTTGATTTAATAAAAACACCTGACAACATTAAAATCCGAACAGAAAACTCCCCTTTCCGTTTTGAAGAAATGGGTACTGCAAACGATACACACGCCGTGATTAAATGTGTTTCGGAAAATGGAATTTTAAAGATATTTCTTTATCCAAACGGCGATGCCGTAAAACATATCCGTTTACGTTGGAACGGCAATATTTCGAGTGTTTGTTCACTTCTTGGTGACTCATTTGTCCGCAGTCAGACCGACGATGTTCTATGGCACGCCTTTTTACCCCATTACCAGATGCCGTGGTATTTTTATACCAACGACGGCGAGTGCTTGCACGGCTATGGCGTAAAGACAGGCTGCAACAGCTTTGCCTCATGGTATGCCGACCCTTACGGTATTACCCTGATGCTTGATGTCCGCAACGGCGCTGGCGGTATTGTTTGTGACGAACTTTTATGCGCCGAGGTTGTTTGCCGCGAAGGTATCATTGGCGAGAATATGTATAACGCTGCGCACGAGTTTTGTAAATATATGTGCAACAAGCCAAATTTACCAAATTCATCCATCTACGGACTTAACAACTGGTATTGGGCATACGGCGCTATAGAAGAAAAAGTGGTTTTAGAAGAGGCTGAATATCTGGGAAAACTTACAAAGGGCTTTAAAAATCGCCCGTTTATGACCATTGATGATGGTTGGCAGATAGCTCACGCCAAGGGTAAATTCAATGGTGGACCGTGGCATCTTACCAATGAAAATTTTGCATCTATGCAAAAAACCGCCGAAAAAATACACGGGTATGACTGTCGCGCGGGTATTTGGATACGTCTACTGCTTACAATGTCACACGTACCGCAAGAGGCCGTTTATAACAGCCCTTACAAACCTAACGGAATTGTACTTGACCCCACCCACGAATTTTCAAAGCAAAAAATCTATGATGATATCCGGCGTCTTTCAGACTGGGGCTTTGATATGATAAAGCACGATTTTTCATTCTTTGATTTATTCGGCGCTACAATCTCCGATAATATGCCGCCACATTTTTATGATAAGACAAAGACCAACGCGCAAATCGTAAGAGAGTTTTACGAACTCGTGCAATCTGCTGCAGGTAACACTCTCGTTATGGGCTGTAACACCGTAAATCACCTTGCGGCAGGTGTTCATCAAATACAACGAAGCGGCAACGATACAAGCGGTAGACATTTTGAGTTCACTCGCCGATATGGTGTTCATTCTATGATGCGCGCGCCACAAAACAACGCCTTCTTTAAGACCGATCCCGACTGCGCGGCATTTACCGAAAAGGTTTCTATTCCGCTTAATTTAGACTTTTTAGAAATGGCGGCAATTACAGGCAGCGCAACCTTTGCATCGGTCACACCGGGTATTTTAAACTCGCAGCAAGAAAAGCGCTTGCAAGAGATTTTTGCGATTGCTGACAGTATAGAATATAAGGATTACGCAACTATTTGTGACTGGACTCGCACCGCCGTTCCTTGTGAGTTTAACTACAAGGGGCAACAATATAATTATAATTGGTACAAGGACTACGAAGGCGCACGCCATTTTGTGTCCTGGATGGAATAATCAAACAATACACAAAAGCACCCTATGAATGCAGGGTGCTTTTTATTTAACTTAACAATAGACTTTTAAATTTTTGTGTGTTATAATGCTTTGGTTTGATTAGGGGGATAAATATGAAAGATTTTTATTTAAAACCAAAGTTTTTTGAAACTATTAAAAGTTACTCTAAAACCCAACTTACCAAGGACATTGTCGCAGGTATCATCGTAGCTATAATTGCTCTGCCGCTATCCATCGCATTGGCGTTAGCATCAGGCGTAGAGCCTGCCTGCGGCGTGTATACCGCGATTTTTGCAGGCTTTATTGTAGCGCTTCTTGGCGGCAGTACGGTACAAATTGCAGGTCCTACCGCGGCGTTTGCTACAGTTGTCGCAGGCATTGTAGCCACAAAAGGTATGTCAGGACTTGTAATTGCCACTCTTATGGCGGGTATAATGCTCATTCTTATGGGTGTGCTAAAGCTTGGATCACTTATTAAATATGTGCCAAAAACCATAACTGTAGGCTTTACCGCCGGTATTGCCGTTACGATATTTTTAGGACAAATTAAAGACTTTTTAGGTCTAACATACGTTGACGGCGCAAAACCGATCGAGGCCATTGAAAAAGTAGAGGCTAACATACACAACATTTCTACTTTTAATTGGCAGTCTTTGGTTGTAGGTGCAATTTGCCTTGCTATTCTTATAATTTATCCTAAATTTGAAAAACGCGTTCCCCCCTCTTTAATTGCGGTTGTTGTTGGTGCGTTGCTTGTTAAATTTATACCCGTGCTCGACAGCGGCGTTTATACCATTGGCGAGCTTTATACAATTCCGTCGGGTTTTCCAAAGTTTACGCTTGGTAGCGTTAACATTGATTTAGATACTGTTATATCCCTTATACCAAACGCGTTTACAATAGCCATTCTTGCGGGTATTGAGTCACTTCTTTCATGCGTGGTTGCTGACGGTATGATAAAAGACAAGCACAATCCTAACGCCGAGCTTGTAGCGCAGGGTCTTGGCAATATGGCGTCGGTTGCTTTTGGCGGCATACCCGCTACAGGCGCCATTGCCAGAACCGCCGCAAACATCAAAAACGGCGGCAGAACAGCCGTTGCAGGTATGGTACACTCTATAATTTTACTTCTGGTTGTATTATTCCTTATGCCGCTGGCAAAGCTGATACCAATGCCAACTATTGCGGCTATATTGTTTATTGTGGCATATAATATGAGTGAGTGGCGCAGCTTTTTAAAGATATTAAATACAAAAAAGCTTACCGATATTCTGGTGATGGTACTCACCTTTGCGCTTACTGTTATATTTGATTTGGTAGTGGCTATTATCGTAGGTCTGGCACTTCACTTTTCTATAGTTCTTTTAATGAAAATCAGAAAGAAGGCATGATTTTGAAGACAACCAAAAAATATGTCTTGTGGATGTTCCTTGCCGTAACAACGGGTGTTCTGTGTGGTCTTTGTGGTGTTTTGTTTTCAAAAGCTATAGGCTTTGTAACTCAACTGCGACAGAACAACAATTGGCTGCTCTACCTATTGCCCATAGGTGGCTTGCTGTCGGTTGCCATTTACAAGCTTTGCCGTGTTAAAAACATAGGTGTCACAAATGTTTTTGATTGTGTCAGAACCGAGCAGAGTCTGCCATATTTTCTGGCACCTTCGGTTTTTTGCGGAACTGTAATCTCCCATCTTTTTGGCGCATCGGCAGGCCGCGAAGGTGCTGCACTTCAAATTGGTGGCGGTGTTGCAAATATGCTTGCGCGACTGCTACATCTCGATGAAGATTCACGTCACGCAACAGTTATGTGCGGTATGGCGGCATTGTTTTCAGCAGTGTTCGGCACACCACTTGCCGCTTGTGCTTTTATAATTGAGGTTATATTAACCAAGCTTTGTCTATCTGCCGCAATACCCGTGCTTATATCAAGCGTTACAGCATTTTTTGTTGCTACTTTTCTTGGTGTTCATCCCGAGCGTTTTAACATTGGTAAATTACCGCAATTTTCTTTTTCACTTGTATGGAAAGCAGCGGTTATCACAGTAGCAGGTGTTATTATCGCATTCGTTTTTTGCAAAGGTCTAAACCTTGGTAAAGCGTTTGCCAAAAAATTATTCAAAAACGAGTTCATACGTATTGCTATAGGCGGTATAATTATTATTATCTTAACAATGCTTGTAGGCAGCCGTGATTATAACGGCGGCGGTATTGATGTTATAGAGCGCGTATTTGAAGGCGAAATCAAATATGAAGCCTTTGTGCTTAAGCTCGTGTTTACCGTAATTTGTATATCAGCGGGCTACAAGGGTGGCGAAATTATACCAACACTGTTTATAGGTGCAACGTTGGGTGGCGCACTGGCGGTAGTTTTAAGCTTGCCCTTAGGCACAGGCGCCGCTATTGGTATGGCTGTTTTATTTGTCTGCGCTACAAAATGCCCGTTTGCCACGATGCTGCTTTGCTGCGAAATGTTTGGGTTTGCTTGCGCTCCGCTGATAATTCCCGTAGTTATTATCAGTTTCATCGCCGCACGGTACCAAGGACTTTACAGCAATTCAAAGGATATAATAAATATAATTAAAAAACGCTTTTTGAGGTCACGGATATGAAAAAAGTATTATCATTATTTTTAATTACTATACTTTTACTGTCTTTTTCCGCTTGCGACAAAAAGCGGGGATTTGACGGTTCACCTGACGATATCCCCGCTTTAAGCAGTATGTCAACCTCAATAAATACACATTATTAAAATTAGTTTATATATTAAAACGGCGAAAGCAGAAAAGCTTTCGCCGTTTTCTTGATCACCTTTTTATGATAATAGAAAAATCTATATAACCGTTATCCGCTTCTACAACTACGTTTTCAAGAGACGGTATATATGATATATTTGTGTTCTGAAACGCTACGGGTATTACGGCATTATCTTTAAGCAATTCTTGCTGCAATCCGTCAGGGGTGGCAACGGTTGATGCCGATGCAAAGCTTTTAGCATATTCGCTAAAAGAACTATTTTTTGCCGTTATGGGAAACAGCGCAAAATCAAGACTGCTCTCGCCTAATTCGGTTTGCATTACCGCAAGATTGGTTGATGACTCAATGTTTATAAATGTACTAAGATTTTGTTGCCAATGGCCCACAATTGCGGTCGCGAATTCTTTTGCGCCATCAACATTGTAATAGTAAAGCGTTGACTGTGGGAATTTTTTGTCCTCCATATTGGCAATCTGCGCCGACATAACCGACTTTGCTTCGTTGATATTATAAACGGTAATGCCCACACCGTCGGTATTTATTCCCAATATTTCGGGATATATTGATTTTGCCGCCGTAAAACCACTCGGCAGAGCCGACTTGTAAACGTCATTAGAAAAGCTTAGTGCAAACGCGCGACGCACCTCACTGTTAAATTCGCGATTTATGGTCATCAGCCAACAAATATTTTGCACGTTTTGAGTAGTAAGCGAAGCCTCATCAGCCTTATTTAGTTCACTACAAGGCATAAATGCCATATCACTGTCACCGTCACTAAGACGGGTTGTTTGAGGCTCATCATCCACACAGCTTATAAATACGGCGGCATTTTGGGCATCAAATGCGCCTTTATACTCCTCGTTTTTATAAAGCCTTATACCAAAATCCTCTTTATTCCATTTGGTAAGACGGTAACTGCCGTTGGATATAATATATTCTGCATCAAGACCATACTTGCCTATACTTGTTTCAAAAAATTCTTCATTACACGGCATACAAACTGATGTTGTAAGCGTTTCTAAAAACTTGTCGTCCTCACGACACAAAGTGATTGTTAGCGTTTGTTCATCTACAGCCTTAACGCCAAGCGTAGATATTTCTGCATTTCCGCTGTTTATAGCCTCGGCATTTGTTATAGCAAAAAGGCGGCTGACAAACGGCGCCTTGATTTTTGGGTCTACCGCACGGCGAAGCCCGTACTCAAAATCATAAGCCGTAACCTTTTCGCCGTTGCTCCAGACCGCATCGTCTCTCAAATCAAAAGTATATGTTAAATTATTATATGTACATTTTTCTGCAACACCGCTTACTATGCTACCTTCACTATCTATACGCATTAAACCCTCATAAATATTGCGAACAATAAGCAATTCACTATCGCTTGAAGCAGTCTGCGGGTCAAGCGTCTTCGGCTTTTGGAGCAGTTCAAAATAAATAATAGCTTCCGTATATTTTTCACCGCAACCCGAAAGGCATCCTGTTATTATCATAAGGCATAGCATTGCGGATAATATTTTCTTAAAAATTGACATTAAAATCACCTGTATTTATTATATAGTAACCTATTGTTTTTTTCAACATTAAAAATGTAAAGAAAAAAACTTGACAGATACACTCGCTTGTGCTATAATCACTCTTGCTGTAAAGCAAAAAACTTTACAAGGGGTGCAAGATATGGCAAAAGATTTGAATATTAGTGCCCTTTTGGATTTTTACGGTCCTTTTTTAAGTGAAAAGCAATGTAATTTGTTGCATCATTATTATAATGAAGATTTATCACTCAGCGAAATTGCCGAAAACGAGCAAATTACCCGTCAGGGTGTACGCGACCTTATAAAGCGTGGCGAGCTTCAGCTCAAACGCTATGAGGAAGAATGCGGATGGTGTGAAAATGTTTTATCGTTGCAGGCCACACTTGACAGCGACAAAACAGCCGAAGAAAAGCTTAACGATATAAAGGAAATCGTAAACAAATTTTAAAAAGTAGGTGAACACAATTGGCGTTTAGCAGTCTTTCCGACAAGATAAACGGTATATTTAAAAAACTGCGCAATAAAGGCAGACTTACCGAAGCCGACGTTAAAGATGCCATGCGTGAAGTGCGCCTTGCACTGCTTGAAGCCGATGTCAATTATAAGGTAGCAAAGGATTTTACCACAACTGTCACCGAAAAGTGTATTGGTGCCAATGTAATGGAAAGTCTTACAGCGCCGCAGATGGTTGTAAAAATCGTTAACGAAGAGCTTACCGCCTTAATGGGCAGTGAGCAAGCGCGCCTTAAAACCGCGTCAAAAATACCTACGGTAATTATGATGTGCGGTCTGCAGGGCTCGGGCAAAACAACCCACAGCGCAAAGCTTGCCAGACTTTTAAAGTCAAAAGGTCACAGACCGATGCTTGTTGCCTGCGACATTTACCGCCCTGCCGCGATAGAGCAGTTAAAGGTGGTAGGCGCTCAGGTTGAGACCCCCGTTTTTGAGATGGGTACCGAAAAGCCCGAAAAGATTGCGGTTGAGGCTATAAAACGCGCAAGAGATTACGGCCACGATTATGTAATTCTTGATACCGCAGGTCGTTTACATGTTGACGAAGAGCTTATGCAAGAGCTTAAACGCATTACCGAATGCGTTGAGGTAAATAACATACTGCTTGTTATCGACTCTATGATAGGTCAGGACGCCGTAAACGTTGCAAAGGCGTTTAATGATATACTCGAAATTGACGGCGTTGTGCTTACCAAGCTTGACGGTGACACCCGAGGTGGTGCGGCACTTTCTGTAAAGGCAGTTACAGGCAAGCCGATTATGTTTGCGGGCGTTGGTGAAAAGCTTGACCAATTGGAAGAATTCCACCCCGAGCGAATGGCAAGCCGTATTCTTGGTATGGGCGATGTCCTCTCGCTTATTGAGCGCGCTGAAAGCCAGCTTGACCAAAAGAAAGCCGAGGAAGCCGCTCAAAAGCTTGCCGAAAACCGATTTGATATGAACGATCTGCTTGACCAATTTCAGCAGATTAAAAAAATGGGCAGTTTAAAAAGCGTTCTTTCAATGCTGCCCGGTATGGAAAAACAACTTCGCGACGTGGATGTTGATGATAGACAGATGCTTCGTGTTGAGGCTATAATTCAATCTATGACTGAAAAAGAACGTCGCAAACCCGAAATACTAAACGCCTCACGCCGTCGTCGTATTGCCGCAGGCTGCGGACAGACGGTAGAGGACGTTAATCGCCTTATCAAGCAGTACGAACAAATGAAAAAAATGTTCAAGCAGATGAACGGCAAGGGCAAGAAGCGTATGATGCGCGGTTTTAATCCAAACCAATTCAATAATTTAGGTTTTTAAGAGTTTTCTCTTTTAAATAAATATAAAACTAACTATTCTTTTATGGAGGTGCAGTAAAATGGCAGTAAAAATCAGACTTCGCAGAATCGGTGCTAAAAAGGCTCCTTTCTACCGTGTTGTTGTTGCAGATTCTCGTTACCCACGTGACGGTCGTTTTATCGAGGAAATCGGTTACTACGATCCCACTAAGGACCCTGCAATCGTAAACATTGACGCTGACAAAGCTAAGAAGTGGATCGGCAACGGCGCTCAGCCTACCGACACCGTTAAGGCTTTGCTTAAAAAGAACGGCGTTCTTTAATTCTTAGAATGGAAAGAGTTATTATGAAAGAACTTCTTATTACCATTGCATCAGGACTTGTAGAAAATCCCGATGCGGTAAACGTAACAGTTGATGAAGCGAACGAGGAAGGCGTTATTGTTTATCATCTTCACGTGGCAGAAAACGATATGGGCAGAGTAATCGGAAAGCAGGGTCGTATTGCGAAGGCAATCCGTACCGTTATGCGCGCCGCTGCTAATCAAACCCGTGAGAAAATCGTTGTAGAAATCGACTAAATTTACGGTCGTTGGTATTCCAACGACCTAAAACGCTAATCAAAGCCTCCGCACAGGAGGCTTTTAATATATAAAGG
>CAYLXT010000008.1:0-33862 GCA_964387615.1 uncultured Ruminococcus sp. | reverse complement strand
TGTGTTATGATGAAAAGCACCTTATCTCGATTTATGATACCGAGCGAGCTGAAAATGAACATATAGACAGCAACCTTAAATATCATATCGAATTTTTCAGAAATGGTCTTAATGCCATTATTAAATTGTGGCTTGCGGGCGGATGTAAAGAGTCACCCGAAGAAATGGCTGAAGTGCTGAAAGCGGAATATCGGGGCAGATAAAGATGAAATTTTGCAAATCCCTTGAATTTTGAAAACAGATTCATTATAATACTCTTGTCAGCGTGGCAACACTATGGCAACAAAAAATCTGATAGTCCATATTTTATGGATAATACAGATGTATGAGATACCACGAGCTAAACCGCCTATACAAAATTGTTTAGGTTATCTTTTTCGGGAGCGAGTGGGAATGACCTCGTGTGGCTGTTAGGCTCTTGAAATAGTTAGAAAAACACCGTATTTTGCGATTTAACTCGCAAAATACGGTGTTTTTTGTTTCTGATTTGCAGCGAAAATTTTAGCTGTTATTTGTTTGACCAACTTTTGACCAACAGTTTCCCACTTGTTTCTTTTTATATATACTTGCGTATAGTCTTTACTTTTTTCGCAGGGTTTTGTCCGATGTTCTTTTTATATAAGCGGTAGAAATTGCTGTAATTTTCATATCCGATATGGGCGGCGGCCACAGTCGGCGGTATCCCTTCGTAAATCATTTTGCTGGCAAGCGCGAGCTTTTTTTTAAGAATGTACTGCTTGGGTGAGATGCCCATCTTATTCTCAAACAAGTGGCACAGAGAGGATTTTGAACGGGCAGTGTAGACTGCCAGGTCATCAAGCAGTATTTTTTCCTGCAAATGCTCGTCAATGTATTGCAGTACCTTTTTCAGAAATGCGTCTGTCTCGTTTTCCGAGGGATTTTCAGGCTGCTCCAGTACGTCGTAAAAAATCCGGGTCATAAGGCTGTGCACCAGTGGCGCATAGAATTCCAGGTCACCCTTTTGGTAAATCTCCCGCAGCTGCTCTGCATAGGGAAAAACGGATACGACCGAATCCATTCCCCGCAGGGCAAATTCAGACCGCAGAACAGGTGGTATGGCAGAAAAGTCAAACAGCACCGCAATTCTCCGATAAGTCCCTTGCTGATTTGCCGTGACCGTATGGTAGGACAGCGGCGGGATAATGATAATCTGATTTTCTGTCAACCGGTAGTTTTTTCCTTCCCGCATCACTGTGATATCGCCCTCTACTACCGCAATCATCTCAAACTGGGCGTGGCAGTGGCTCTCCCATAAAACTGATTGACGGATACAGCTTTCCGTATAGTCAAGCTGAAATTCTGTTGTGCCAAAGCGGTAAACCATCATCAAACACCAACCTTTGGAAATATTGTAACAAATGTTTGCAAGAAATGCAATATAAAGTGCATAAACCGCCATATACATTTCTTTTATTTGATAGTATGATAGACTTAACCATAGTAGAAAGGTGACCGGAAAATGCTTGATATATCCATTCAAATAGGGGATGCAAAGGTTTGCAACCGTGTGGTTTTACAGCCAATGGAGGGCTGCGACTGCAACATAGACGGCAGCCCCAGCGACCTCACAGTTGAAAAATACAGAAAAGCAGCCAAAAGCGGCGCGGGCCTTATCTGGTTTGAAGCAAACGCTGTCTGCCCTGAGGGCAGAACAACCCCCCGCCAGATGATGCTGACCCGGGAAAATCTTCCTCAATTTCAGCAGCTATTGCAGCAGCTGCGGGTAATCGCGATGGAATCGCGGGGGATTTGCCCTGTGTTCATTCTTCAGCTAACCCATTCCGGCAGGCAAAGCATTGTGCCAATGATTGCCTATAGACACCCGATTTATGAGGAGAGACGCCCTGTTGGCGACGAAAATATCGTCACCGATGAATACCTTGATACCCTTGCAGAAAAGTACGCCCAGTCAGCGCGTTTAGCAGTAGAGGCAGGCTTTGACGGTGTAGATGTCAAGTCCTGCCACGGCTATCTGTTCCAGGAGCTACTGTCGGCATTCACGAGGGAAGGCCGCTACGGCGGAAGCTTTGAAAACCGCACGCGGCTGTATTTAGATTGTTTCCGCGCCGTGGCCAAGGCCGTTCCCGAAAACTTCCTGCTGACCACGCGGCTGAGTGTTTCGGATATGGTACCCAAGCCCTACGGCTTCGGCACCACCGAGGAAAATATTTTGGATATGACCGAGCCTGATCGGCTGATTGGACTGCTCATAGACGAGGGCCTGCAGCTGCTGAACGTCACCGTGGGCAACCCCTACTACAACCCCCACGTCAACCGCCCCTACCGTAAGGGCGGATACCAGAGTCCGGAAACACACCAGACCGGTCTTGCCCGCTTTGAGCAAATTGAAAAGCACATCAAGGACACCTTCCCCGCCGTTGCCGTGGTTGGCTCAGGTATATCCTATTACAGAGAAGATCTTATGGAGCAATCTGAGCGTCTGCTGACAGAGGGCGTGTGTGATTTGGTGGGCTACGGCAGAATGTGGCTTGCCTACCCGGAATTCTATCGGGATTACACAGTCGGCAGCTTTGCTGGGAAAAAGTGCTGCCTTGCCTGCTCTAAATGCACCGAGCTGATGCGGGCAGGACAGGTTTCCGGCTGTGCGGTATTCAACGAATATTACAGAAATCTTTATAAGGAGACTATGAGATGAAGGTTGCAATCGTAACCGGCGTTGCCAGCGGAATCGGAAAAGCCTCTGCGCTGGCCCTTGGAAAAAAAGGCTATAAAATCGTGGGAATGGGACGCAGAGAGAATCCTGACCTGTCCGATTTTGAAGGATTGGAAATGGTTTACGTTTCCGGCGACGTGTCTGTCGCAGAGGACAGAAAACGGCTGTTTGAGGCCGCAATCAACAGCGGTGAGCTTGCCGCTTTGGTGAACGTAGCGGGTGTTGCTCCCAAGGTGCGCCGTGACGTGCTGGAGATGACCGAGGAAAGCTATGACTACGTAATGGGCATCAACACCAAGGGTACACTCTTTTTGACACAGGCTGTGGCAAACCAAATGGTAAAACAGGGCTGTGGCGGCAGCATTGTCAACATCTCCTCCTGCTCGGCATATACCAGCTCTGTAAGCCGGGGCGAGTACTGCATCTCCAAGGCAGGCGTGGGTATGATTACCAAGCTGTTTGCCGACCGTCTGGCCGCAGAGGGAATTTTGGTAAATGAAATATGCCCGGGCATCATCGCCACAGATATGACAGCGGGTGTAAAAGAAAAGTACGATAAACTGATTGCCGGCGGTCTTGTACCTATGGGTCGGTGGGGGCAGCCGGAGGACATTGCCAAGGCGGTGGTAGCCCTGTGTGACGGAACATTTGGCTACACCACGGGACAATCCTTCATCCTTGACGGCGGAATGCACATCAGAAAGCTATGAAACAATATAACACACTTATCATCGGCACAGGCTGCGCCGGCTACAGCGCTGCCGACAGGCTTTACAGCCTTGGCGTGCGGGATATTGCCATTGTCACCGAGGGGCGCACAATGGGAACGTCCCGGAATACAGGCAGCGACAAGCAGACCTACTACAAGCTCTCTCTGTGCGGCAGCGACAGCGATAGCGTCCGGGAAATGGCAGATACCCTGTATTCCGGCGGCGGTGTTATGGGCGAGCACGCCCTGTGTGAAGCGGTGTACTCGGTCCGCTGCTTTATGCATTTAGTGGAGCTTGGCGTGCCGTTTCCTACCAATGAATACGGAGAGTACGCCGGCTATAAGACGGACCACGACCCCAGAAGCCGCGCCACCTCCTGCGGTCCGCTTACATCAAAATATATGACCGAGGCGCTGGAAAAGTCCGTTGTTGCCAAGGGTATTGCGGTGATTGACTGCCAGCGGGTCATCAAGATACTTAACTGCAACGGCGCTGTCACAGGCGTTGCCTGCGTCCACACCGCTACGGGAGAAAGCTCTGTTATCGCCTGTCAGAACGTGATTCTCTGCACCGGCGGACCTGCGGGTATCTACAAAAACACCGTCTATCCCAAAAGTCAGCACGGCGCGCTTGGTCTTGCCATTGAGGCAGGCGCGACCCTTGCCAATCTGGAGCAGTGGCAGTACGGCATTGCCAGCACCGCCTTCCGCTGGAATCTGTCCGGCACCTATCAGCAGGTGCTTCCCAGATATATCTCCGTGGACAGCAACGGCAACGAAAGAGAGTTTCTTTACGACGCGCTGGGCGCGGACGCTCTGGGTCTTGTGTTCTTAAAGGGCTATCAGTGGCCCTTTGACACCCGAAAGGTGGACGGTTCCTCCAAGGTGGACCTTTTGGTGGCAGAGGAAATCAAAAAGGGCAAACGGGTGTATCTGGATTTTCTCCACAACCCCAAGGGGTTGGAGCAGGGCTTTGCCTGCCTGCCCGGGGAGGCATACGATTATCTGAAGCGTTCCGATGCTCTGTTTGGCACACCCATTGAACGTCTTGCCAAGATGAACCACCGCGCCATTGCACTGTACGCTGACCACGGGATCGACCTTTCCAAGGAACGGCTGGAGATTGCGGTCTGCGCCCAGCACTGCAACGGTGGTGTGGCGGTAGACGGAAACTGGCAGAGTGATATCGTAGGTCTCTATGCATCAGGCGAGGCGGCAGGTACCTTTGGTGTTTACCGTCCCGGTGGCAGTGCGCTCAATTCCACACAGGTGGGCAGCCTGCGGGCAGCGGAGCATATTGCGGGAAAACCAGCAAGGCATACGGAAACGCCGGAATTCACGTTACCCCGGATACGTTACGGCAAAAGCAACATCGAATCAATCCGTGAGGAATACTGTCAGCAGATGAGCAATGCTGCGGATTTTGACCGGTCAAGCGCCAAAATGCAGGTGTTGTTCGACAAGGTCTGCCGGCTGTGTGAGGACTTTTTCTCCGTGGCGCAGATTGCAGATGAGCGGGAACTTGCGGCGCTTTTCAAGCTCTACGATATGGCGCTGACCCAGCGGTCAACTCTTTCGGCAATGCTGCTGTCTGCCAAGACGGCAGGCACCCACGGTGCTGCCTTGGTAGACCGTCTGCCGGGCTGCGATGATAAACCAAAGACCACAAGAACACTGACCCACGGCACAGAATCCAAGACCGCACCTATCTCACCGATGCCCCAGCCGGAGCTGTGGTTTGAAACGCTACTATCAAGGAAAGGAAACGAAAATGAAGCAGAAAAAGTATAATCTCGGCATTGTTTCGGTGTCCTTCCGCGACTGTACACCGGAGGAAATCCTGTCGGCAGCGAAGGATGCGGGACTTACCTGCATTGAATGGGGCAGCGATGTGCATTGCCCGCCGAAAAAGGCGGAAGAAATTGCCGCAATACAAAAGCAACACGGCATTGAGTGTTGCTCCTACGGCACGTATTTTCGGATTGGCACTACACCAATCGCAGAACTTCCACAGTATATCCGTGCCGCAAAAATTTTAGGCACAAGCATATTAAGACTTTGGTGCGGCAACAAAAACAGCGAAGAATATACCGAAGCAGAGAAAGAGCTTCTGTTCCGGGAGTGCCGGGAAGCGGCAGCCATTGCCGAAGAAAACGGCGTGACGCTTTGTATGGAGTGCCATAACCAAACCTATACAAACACAAAAGAAGGCGCATACGAGTTGATGCAAGCAGTAAACTCCCCTGTCTTCCGTATGTATTGGCAGCCAAACCAATTCCGAACCTTTGCGGAAAACATTGCCTGCGCCACAATGCTTGCCCCTTACACTCTGCACTTGCACGTGTTTAACTGGCAGGGCAGCGAAAAATACCCCCTGTACTTAGCGCAGGGGGTTTGGAAAGCATATCTGAACTGCTTCGCCCCCGGAAAAACTTTGCTTTTGGAATTTATGCCGGACGGTAAAATAGAAACATTAAAACAAGAAGCCACGACATTAAAGGAGATTGCCCAATGAAAACTATTTATTTGTGTGAAATTCCAGCGAATATCAAAAGGGTATTTTGCGACAATGCTCCTCTTTATTGTAAAAAAGACGTGCTGGAAAACCCTGAAAAATTTCAGGATACCGCGCACATTTTTTCTACCTGGGGAATGCCGACCTTTACCGAAGACGAAATCAAAACCTATCTACCTAATCTAAAAGCGATATTCTACGGTGCAGGCTCTGTGCAGAACTTTGCCCGCCCCTTCTTAAACTGCGGCGTGAAGGTCTTTTCCGCCTGGGCGGCAAATGCGATTCCGGTAGCAGAATTCACAGTTGCGCAGATTATCCTTGCCAACAAGGGCTTTTTTAAGACTATGCGATTCACAGACCGGGCGGTTGCCAGAAAGGAAACTGAAAAATTCTCCGGAAATTACGATGTAAAAATCGGCATCATCGGCGCGGGAATGATCGGCAAGCTGGTCATCCATATGTTAAAGCAGTATAATCTGGAGGTGTTGGTCTTTGACCCGTTCTTGCCCGACGAAAAGGCTGAGGAGCTTGGTGTTGAAAAGGTCAGCCTTGAACGGATTTTCAAGGAATGTCAGGTGGTTTCCAATCACCTTGCCAACAATGCGCAAACCCAGGGTATGCTTGGTGGCAAGTTGCTTGAATCGATGCTGCCCAATGCCACCTTCATCAACACAGGACGTGGCGCTCAGGTCGTGGAACAGGATCTGATAAATACCTTGAAATCACGTCCCGACCTTACGGCTTTGCTTGATGTAACCTTCCCCGAGCCTCCCGAAGAAGACAGCGAGCTTTATACCCTTGCAAACTGTATCCTTACCCCCCACATTGCGGGAAGCGAAGGAAATGAAGTGCGTCGTATGGGTCAGTATATGCTTGAACAATACAAAGCCTTCTGTGCAGGAGAGCCCTGCAAATATGAAGTGACGAAAGAAATGCTGGCAACGATGGCATAAAAAGAACAAGGAGAATGTAAAATGAAAACGATTTGCATTGATGATTTGATCGAAAAAATTTCAGCCTGCGTGGCGCGGCATTGCATTGCCCCCGGCTCCTATTCCCGCTATACCTTCGGAACAGAAGAACTTGGCAGAAACGAATACGGCTGCGCCGATGCAGCAAACATTCTCTATACCATCGGCCAATTCCCCCAGGATCCTGCAGAGCGGGCCGAGTGGATCAGAAATCTGCAGGAGATGCAGGACCCTGAAACAGGGTACTTCCTGGAACGGACCCATCATCCCATCCATACTACCGCCCATTGCTCTGCTGCCCTGGAGCTTTTTGATGCAAAGCCCCTGTATCAGGTGGAGGCTCTGCGGGAGATCACCAAAAAGGAGGCGCTCTATCGCTTTTTGGAGGAGGAAGTTCAATGGCGGCAAGATCCATGGAGGGAGTCCCATAAGGGAACGGGGATATTGCCAAGCCTAACCAATACGGATATGGTGGGCCTTGAATGGAAGAATTGGTATTTTGATTGGCTTTGGGAGCATTCCGATCCAAATACAGGCTTCTTTTGGAGCGGAGAACCAAAGGATATTCCCCTCTTTCGCCATATGGCAGGCGGTTTTCATTACCTTTTTAATCACGAGGCGGAGCGCAGACCCTACCGCTATCCCGAAAAGATTATTGATTCCTGCCTTGCATTGATGGAAAAGCCAGCAGAATGCGGCATGATGAAATCCTGTGGCTTTATTGAAATTGATGTAGTCTATTGTTTAAGCCGCGCCATGCGCCAGAGTCCCCACCGATTTTATGAGGGCAAGGAGGTGCTGGAGTGCTTTGCCGAGGAATATCTCGGGATGATGAATGCCATTGAGTATGAAACCAATTGGCACTTCAATGATCTTCATTGCCTCTTTGGCGCAGTCTGCTGCCTTGCAGAGCTGCAAGCCGCTCTGCCCGGAAAGATTCTCACGGCAAAGCCGCTGCGGCTTGTGCTGGATCGCAGACCGTTTATCTAATGGGAGCCCAAGATTTAACTAAAAAGGGTTTTGAAGTGACGCTGCGCCCTGTGCATCCTTCTTGTCCAGGATGCTTTTTTCGAAATTTTTGGCGCAGTTGTCGGGAGAATATAAATACTTATTAGAGGAAATGAAAATGCTAATACTTGGTCTTGTTCCTGTATCCTTTCGGGAGCGAGTGGGAATAATATTATCACAAACAAAAAAGCCATTCGCATTGATTTGCGGAGGGCTTTTTATTGTTGATATTTTATTGCTTTTATGATATTATATAATTTAAATGACATATAATTATTATCACATAAATGTAATAAAAGGTGTGTATATTATGAAGATTGTAGTATTGGCGGGCGGGCTTAGCACAGAGCGTGACGTTTCATTGGCTTCGGGTGCCGGAATCTGCAAAACATTAAGGGAGCGAGGCCACGATGCGTTTTTGCTGGACGTATATCTTGGTTTTCCTTATGATGCTGATAAATTAGACGAGGTTTTTACCTTGACAAATGCAGGACTTGAAATAGCAGAAGGCATTAAGACTACCGAGCCTGACCTTGCGGCAATCAAGGCGTCGCGTGAGGATCAGTCAGATTGCTTTGTGGGTCCTAACGTTATAGAAATCTGCCGTCTTGCCGATATCGTTTTTATGGGGCTTCACGGTGACGTAGGCGAAAACGGTAAATTGCAGGCAACCTTTGATATTTTAGGCATCCGCTACACCGGACCAAACTATCTTGGCAGCGCTCTTGCTATGGATAAGGGAATTACTAAAAAGATTTTTAAAATGTCCGGTGTTCCTACTCCACTTGGCACAACGCTTAAAAAAGATATGAAAGACACGCCGCTTTGCGAACTTGGGCTTTCGCTCCCCGTAGTATTAAAGCCTTGCGCGGGTGGTTCAAGTATAGGCGTGTTTATTGCGCATACTGAGCAAGAGTATGCCGAAGCGATAGAAAAATCGTTCTGTTACGAAGACGAAATTGTTATAGAACCGTACATAAAGGGTCGTGAGTTTGCAGTCGGTATTATCGATGGCAAGGCGCTTCCTGTTATAGAAATTATTCCAAAAACAGGTTTCTTTGATTATGCAAACAAGTATCAAAGCGGCGCTACAACCGAGATTTGTCCAGCACCTATTGATGATGAAATAGCAGAAAAAATGCAACGCGCTACGGAACTCGCATTTAAAGCGCTTAAATTAGACGTTTATTCTCGCGCTGATTTCTTGCTTGATGAAAACGGTGACATTTTCTGTCTGGAAGTAAACACCCTTCCCGGTATGACTGCTACAAGTCTTTTGCCACAAGAGGCAAAGGCGGCGGGCATAGAATACGGCGAGCTTTGTGAATTGATTATTCAAAAATCATTGGAGCGTTACAGTAATTAATAGGGAGACTGTATATGAAAAATATGTCTTTAATAGAGATTGTCACAGCGGTTGGCGGACAATATTATGGAGATAACGCAAGTCTTACACGATGTGTTACGGGTGTTACCATTGACAGTCGAAAAATTGAAGTGGGCTATCTCTTTGTTCCAATCAAAGGCGCACGTGTAGATGGTCACGATTTTATTCCCTACGTTATGGCAAAAGGCGCGCTTTGTACGTTTAGTGAACACGTTTTAGAAAACGCCGAACACTCTTATATTTTGGTGGATTCCTGCAAACAGGCGCTAAAGGACCTCGCCGAGCACTATCGCAAGGCACTGGATATTAAGGTGGTAGGAATTACCGGCAGTGTCGGTAAAACCAGCACAAAAGAAATGATTGCATCTGTTCTTTCACAAAAATATAATGTGCTTAAAACCGATGGCAATTTTAATAATGAAATCGGTTTGCCGCTTACTATCTTTAATATTCGTGATGAGCACGAGGTTGCCGTATTGGAAATGGGAATCAGTGACTTTGGCGAAATGCACCGTCTGACAAAAATGGCACAACCTGACGTTTGCGTTATTACAAATATAGGTCTTTGTCATTTAGAAAACCTCGGGAGTAGAGACGGCATTTTAAAGGCAAAAACCGAAATGTTTGACTATATGCAGAGTGATACCAAAATTATACTGAACGGTGACGACGATAAACTTATCACTGTAAAAGAGGTAAAAGGTGTTGTACCGAAATTTTTTGGTTTATCATCAGAGTTTGACGCTTTTGCCGACGATATACGCAGTTTATCACTAAAGGGTACTTCTTGCAATATTCATTTACGCGGTAAATCTTTTGACACAATAATTCCAATTCCGGGTCATCATATGGTTTATAACGCTTTAGCAGGTGCTCTTGTCGGACAAGAGTTAGGGCTGACACCCGACGAGATTAAGGCAGGTATCGAAGCGTTGGTTCCTGTATCGGGCCGCAACAATTTAATTGAAACTGACTCTCTTTTGATTATTGATGACTGTTATAACGCAAACCCCATTTCTACCAAAGCGTCACTTGACGTGCTTAGCTTGGCAGATACCCGCAAGGTTGCAATACTGGGCGATATGTTTGAGCTTGGTGAAAACGAAAAGCAGCTTCATTTCGACGTAGGCGAACATGCGGCGCAAAAAAATATTGACCTTGTTATTTGCGTTGGTGCCCTTTCTGCGAATACCGCACGTGGCGCCCAAAACGTAGGTGCAAGTGTGTTGCATTTTGAAAACAAGGCGGATTTTTTGGCACAGGCAAAAGACGTGCTACACAAGGGCGACACCGTTTTGGTAAAGGCATCTAACGGAATGGCTTTTTCGGAAATTGTTGAGAAGTTGAAACAATTAAAATTATAATGGCATATAACACATAAGGAGAGAAAAAATGGAACGCTTTTTTAAACTTAAAGAACGCGGTACCTCGGTAAAAACCGAGTTTATCGCGGGTATGACAACCTTTTTTTCAATGGTTTATATCTTAATGGTTAACGCCAATATGTTTGCCGACCCGTTCAGTGACGGCAGTAATCCTTTGGGTGTGTCTTATGGCGCTATTTATATTGCTACGGCAATATCGGCGGTTGTGGGCACAATTCTTGCGGGACTGCTTGCCAATCTGCCACTTGCCCAAGCGAGCGGTATGGGACTTAATGCGTTTTTTGTTTACACCGTTTGTATTGGCTTTGGTCTTTCTTATGCGAATGCGTTGGTGCTGATTCTGATAGAAGGTATCGTGTTTATATTGCTTACGGTTACCGGTCTTCGCAAAAAGATTTTTGAATCGCTGCCGACGGCTGTCAGGGTTGCAATCCCTGCGGGCATAGGTTTATTTATCGCTTTGCTCGGTCTTCAAAATGCGGGGATAGTAGTACCTAATACATCAACCTGTGTGGACCTTGGTTCATTTAATCTATTGAATGAAGGAAATACCTGGGGCGATATAATGCCAATGGTGGTAACAATATGCACGTTACTTGCAATTGTAATTATGAGCATCAAAAAGCTTCGCGGCGCGGTGCTTATAGGCATTGTTGGCGGTATGGCGCTTTACTATCTACTTGGTCTTACTGTGGATGGTTTTTACGCTGCGCTTGACATAAACTTTATAAGTCCGATAGCTGCATTTAAAGAATTCGGCACACAATCTCTCTTTAAGGTGTTCACCGAAGGCTTTGATTTTTCGGCTTATGCGGCAGAGCACGGTAACGCAAATCTGATACTTACTATTGTTACGACCGCACTTGCTTTTTGTATGGTTGATATGTTTGATACTCTGGGCACACTTTATGCTGCTTGTGAGCGTGCAAATCTGCTTGACCAAAACGGTGAGCCGCTTAATATGAATAAAGGTATGCTTTCTGATGCCATTGCTACCACGGCGGGTGCTGTGTGTGGCACGTCTACCGTTACAACATTTAGTGAGGTAAACGCGGGTGTTGCGGCAGGTGGCAGAACAGGTCTTACCTCGGTTTTCTGCGGCGCGTTCTTCTTTATTGCAATGTTCTTAAGTCCTATTGCTCAGCTTGTGCCTTCGTGCGCTACAGCGGCGGCGCTTATTTATGTCGGAATTCTTATGATGGCGTCGGTTAAAAATATTGAATGGGATGATTTTAAGACATCTGTTCCCGCGTTTTTAACGCTTGCGGTAATGCCATTTACCTATAACATTTCTTACGGTATAGCGTTTGGCCTTATTTCTTACATAATCATCAGCGTTTTCTGCGGTGACTTTAAAAAAATTAAGGCAAGCTCGTGGGTGATAGCAGGATTGTTTATTGCAATGCTGTTGCTTACACATTGATATTTACAAAAAATGAGCCGAGAAATTCTCGGCTCATTTTTTGGTTTTATTAAACTTTAACTTTTACAACTATCTTTTTAACCGGTGCCTGATTTCCGTCAAGGCATATACCCGGTTTGTGAACATCGTGGGGGAAGAAGATACCGTACTCGTTATCAGTCAGAATTCCTTTGCCTGCGTTTGCGTTATCCTCGTAAAACATAACATCTTTTACGTCGTTATATTCTGACTTTGGTGTGGCCTTCCCGATATCAAAGCCTTCTATGACCTCGGTACCCGAAACAATAAACTGAATATCTATGTAGTTTTTATGTGCTTCTGCCTTTGCATCTTCATAAAGCTTGCTTGTATATTCCTGCACAGATGCCCAAAGGTTTTTGCCGTCAATTTCATACTTGCCTGCGGGGGTGTTTTCACATATTGCCTTGTTTATAAAGTCAAATGCTTCCTTGAATCGTGGGTGCATACCGTAATATAATTCGCAATTTTTAAGATTATCAAATACCATAATCAGAACTCCTTTATGTTTTTATTTAATTATATTATATTTTTGTGATAAGTACAATATTTTTGTGAAAAATTTATATTGACAATTTATATTCGTTGCAGTAGAATTGTCAAGGTTTTGCGCAAAAATATGAAACTATTAAAAAAGGGGGTAAGGTTTTGAGCACAAGAGTAATATCACGCAAGCAAATACATATACCGTATCTTAACGCGCTCACAAAAGTGTACGGCTTTGTTAAGGACAATATTGTTATGGTAATTGCTTTTATTGCGGCAGCGGTGACTGCGGTTATTGTACCGCCCGACCGTGAGTATCTTGGCTATTTTGATTTTAAAACCTTATCCTGTTTATATAGCGTTTTGGCGGTAGTATGCGCCCTCAAAAATATCAAATTTTTCTATACCTTGGCTCAAAAAATTGTAGAACTGTTTAAAAATATCCGTCTTTGTGTGCTGGCATTGGTTTACATCACATTTATAGGCTCAATGCTTATTGCTAACGATATGGCGTTGCTTACATTTTTGCCGCTGGGATACTTTGTACTTAACACCACAAACAAAAGGCAATATATGGCATTTACCTTTATTATGCAGAATATTGCCGCAAACTTAGGTGGAATGCTTACGCCGTTCGGCAACCCACAAAACCTTTACCTTTATACAAAATTCAATATCCCTAACGGTGAATTTATGGCGATTATGGCACCGCCGTTTGTGGTATCAATTGTTCTGATAACCATTTGCTGTATTATATTTGTAAAACCCGAGCCGCTTGAATTAGAGGGCGAAGCGGTAAGTCTGCCGATAGGAAAAACAGCGCTTTATTTGTGCTTATTTGCGCTGAGTATTGCGATAGTTTTCAGAGGGATACCATATATAGCGGGGGTTATCGTGATTACGGCCGTATTGCTTTTTGCCGATCGTGACGCGCTTAAAAAGGTGGATTATCCGCTGCTTTTAACCTTTGTATTTTTCTTTGTATTCGCAGGCAATATGGCGCGTATTGATGTGGTACAAAATATCTTTTCGCATCTTTTAGATAAAAGCACCTTGCTTTTTAGCGTGGCGTCATGTCAGGTGATAAGTAATGTTCCGTCGGCTATACTGCTGTCGCAGTTTACCGATAACTATGCCGATTTGCTTGTTGGTGTAAATATAGGCGGCGCGGGAACGCTTATCGCGTCGCTTGCAAGTCTTATAACCTTCCGCGAATATACCAAGCACTGTCCAGAAAAGACAACAAGCTATATCAAGCAGTTTACCGCATTTAATTTTGGTATACTTGGCATACTTGTTGTGTTTATGCTTTTAATAAGAGTTTAAGAAACTGTTAATTTTGAACTGCAAAATTGACAGTTTTTCTTATTTGTGGTAAAATGATAAAAAGAAAATTGAAAGGAACAAAAATGATTAACTATTCAGAAATTACCCCATACATAAAAGATCTTGCTGAAAAATCGTGCAACAACAATAATATACAGTATGATATGTATATGAAGCACAGTGTAAAACGTGGATTGCGTGACATTGACGGTAAGGGTGTTGTGGCAGGTCTTACCGAGGTTTCGTGCATAAATTCACGCAAGAAGGATGAAAACGGTAACGAGGTATCGTGCCGAGGTGAGCTTTATTACCGCGGTGTAAATATATTTGATTTGGTAAAAGGCTTTTCGGAAGGCGGACAATCGGGATTTGAAGAGGCGGTATATCTGCTGCTTTCCTCGAAATTGCCGACAAATGAAGAATTAAATGACTTTTGTGAAGTTTTGTCAAACTATCGTTCTTTGCCGCCTTCTTTTGTGCGTGATATGATACTTAAGGCACCGAGCAAGGATATGATGAATATTTTGTCAAGATGTGTGTTGGCGCTATATAGCTATGACGAAAATCCCGATGATATTTCGGTGGCTAATGTAATGCGCCAGTGCTTGCAGCTTATAGCGCAGTTTCCGCTGTTGGCGGTTTACGCTTATCATTCGTATCAGCATTATCACAAGGGCGAAAGTTTATTTATACATTATCCTAAAAAGGAATATAACACTGCCGAAAATCTGCTTTATATTTTGCGTGAGGACGGTAATTTTACGCCTACCGAGGCTAAACTTTTAGACTTGGCGTTGGTGCTTCACGCTGAGCACGGCGGCGGTAATAATTCTACCTTTACAACCCACGTTGTAACCTCTTCGGGCACCGACACTTATGCAGCGATTTCGGCGGCTTTGGGTTCGCTTAAAGGCCCGCGTCACGGTGGTGCTAACATCAAGGTTGTGCAGATGTTTGATGATATGAAAGCCAATATTGATATTACCGATGAAGCGAAAATTAAGCAGTATCTGGAAAATTTGCTTGATAAAAAGGCATTTGACAATGCGGGACTTATTTACGGTATGGGTCATGCGGTTTACTCACTTTCTGACCCACGCGCCGAGATATTGCGCGAATATGCTAAAAAACTGTCCGAAGAAAAAGGTATGATGGACGAGTACAGACTTTACCGCAAGGTCGAGAAGATGGCGCCCGAGATTATCGCCGAAAAGCGAAAAATATATAAGGGCGTCAGCGCTAACGTTGACTTTTATTCGGGTATGGTTTACCGTATGCTAGGGTTGCCTAACGAACTTTACACACCGCTTTTTGCCATTGCGCGTATTGCAGGTTGGTCGGCTCACCGCATAGAAGAAATACAAAATGCCGGCAAAATTATACGCCCTGCGTATATAAATGTTAAAGACGAGGTAAAATATATACCGATTAACCAGCGTTAAAACCGCATTTTGAGGTGAGATTTTGTCTGCGTTTAAAAAGATATATGATGTTGTATGCCGAATTCCAAAAGGTAAGGTAGCAACCTACGGTGCGGTGGCGCGAATAGCGGGTAATCCGCGATGGGCGCGTGTGGTAGGCTACGCTTTGCACTCAAATCCCGCACCCGGAATTATACCTTGTCATAGGGTGGTAAACCGTGAAGGCAGGGTTGCAGAAAGCTTTGTTTTTGGCGGCGGTGATATACAGCGGCAGATGCTTGAAAGCGAGGGCATTGTCTTTGAAAGTGACGGGCATATTGATTTAGATAAATATGGATGGCAGAACTAACGATAGTAGAGTTGTAAAGGAGTGATATCTGATGGGACCCGGATTTGGACCACCACCTTCAGAACTGAATGACCGGTTTAAAGTACCGCGTCCTAAAAACTTACGAGAAGTTCCGGAATACCTGCGAAAAACAGTGGGTGGAACGGCATATCGCTTGTTTTACATATTTCGTTTGGTTTGGGAAACAAAACCATGGATGATGATATCTATGGCGTGTCTTGCGCTTGCAGGCGGTGTTTTACCTATTGCGGGGGCGTATATAAGCGCTTATCTGCTTGAACAGGTGGTTTTAAGTTTTTCACAATCTGTTAATCTTGTCTTGCCGCTTGCGTTACAGTTTGGATATTTGTTTTTGGTTACACTTACTACCAATCTTAACAATATGGTTATTCAAATTTCAGGCGAAGCGGTATCAAATCACGTAAAAGTAAAAATAATGAAAAAATCACGGCAGGTGGATATATCGTCTTTTGATATGCCTGATTTTTACGAACGCCTTGAAAATGCCAACCGCGAAGCAGGGCATAGACCCGTAAATATTCTTCGGTCTACCTTTGATTTAGTATCAAAGATAATTTCTATGGTGAGCTTTTTTGCGGTATTGCTTGTAATTTTGCCTCAACTTCCGCGAGTTACCATACTTTATTTTATAGTGTTTTTGGCTCTGACCGTAACAAGCGCAGCGGTGTCGTTCTATTTCCGCCGCAAAAATTTTGCATATATGTTCCGTCGTTCAAAGGATCGCAGGCAGCTTAATTATTACAGCGATCTGCTTGTGAATAAAGATATGGTTAAAGAGGTACGCTTGTTTGACCTTTCCGATCTGTTTATAGGAAGGTACAATAAAGTGTTTTCGGGATATTTTAAGGGTATTCGCACTCTTGTATGGCACGAGGGTTTTTGGAACGTTCTTTTGACCTTGCTTACTGCAATAATGAATGCCATATTGTTTTATATGATTGCAACAAATGTTTCGCAAATTGCTGATTATTCACTTTATACAGGCGCTCTTAATTCGATTTCTACGGGACTTGCAACCATTATTACAACAATTGCGACTATTTATGAAGGTTCTCTCTTTATCGACAATATGATATTGTTTATGAAGGAAAAGCCGCAGATAGTTCCTGCTGTTGCTACGCCGATTAAACCGCAGCACGGAATAGGTCATACCATTGAGCTCCGCGATGTTTCTTTCCGTTATCCCGGTTCGCATAAAGATGTGATACACAAAATGAATTTGTCGCTTAATGCGGGAGAAACGGTGGCATTGGTGGGGCTTAACGGTGCAGGTAAGACTACGCTTATTAAGCTTATTACCCGACTTTACGATCCTACCGAAGGCGTTATATTATTAGACGGCAGAGATATAAGAGAATATGATGTAAAAGAGCTTTACAGTCTTTATGGCATAATTTTTCAGGATTTCGGTAAATATGCTGTGTCGGTAGGCGATAATATCGCCTTTGGCAATATTCACAAAGAATGTACCGAGAAAGGACTTAGCGAATCGGCAAGACAGGCAGGCGCCGATAAATTTATTGATGCGATGCCAAAAGGCTATGATACACCGTTGATGAGGTATTTTGAACCTGACGGAAAAGAACTTTCTATCGGTCAATGGCAAAAATTGTCTGTGGCGCGTGCGTTTTATTCTGATGCGGATATACTTATTCTTGACGAGCCTACCGCGTCGCTTGACGCCATTGCCGAGCAGGAAATCTATAATCAGTTTGATATGTTAAGAAGCGGCAGAACAAGCGTGTTTGTTTCGCATAGATTGTCAAGTGCTACTACTGCCGACAGGGTAATCGTGCTTGAAAACGGTATGGTTGTTGAGCAAGGACCGCATACTGAACTTATGCAAAATAAGGGTGCCTATTATAAACTTTTCTCTACTCAGGCGGCGCGTTACCAAGAGAAAAAAGATGCACCACCTGATATGTTTGTTAAAAATTGTTATAAAGATTAAAAAGGGGTTGTCTCACTAAGAAAAGTGAGGCAACCTCGTTTTATGCGTGATATAATTTTTTAGTCTGATATTTCGGTTCGCAGGTAAGATTTACACCAAGTTTTTTAAAGGTTTGCTCATCAACGCGGGAAAGAATTACGCTTGAGTGAACCTCAAGTCCTTTAAGTTTATCCACCTGGTCAAGTGCTTTTTTTGCAACGCTGTCGGTTGCGGCGCAAATTGATAATGCAATCAGGATTTCATCAATATGCATTCTGGGGTTGTGATTACCGAGAACGCTTGTTTTCATTTCCTGAATAGGTTCAATAACTGTGGGGGAGAGCAGTAGCACGTCGTCGGATATACCGGCAAGCTCTTTGAGTGCGTTAAGCAGCATTGACGAGCTGGCGCCTAAAAGTGAAGATGTTTTTCCTGTGATAATTCTTCCGTCAGGAAGCTCGATTGCAGCCGCGGGTCCACCTGTTGCCTCGGACTTGTCAACAGCCGCCTGTGCTACGGGGCGGTCTTTTGTAGAAATGCCGAGCTGGTTCATAAGAAGTTCAATCTTGGTGACCTCGCTTTTTTCGCCAAGGCCTTGTCTTACGTTGCAGGCTGCTGAGTAATAGCGTCGGATAATCTCTTGCTTTGCAGCATCGCTTACGGCGTTATCGTCGCATATAGCGCAACCCGCCATATTAACACCCATATCAGTGGGGCTTTTGTATGGTGATTCACCTAAAATACGCTGCATGATAGCATTGAGCACGGGGAAAATTTCAACGTCACGGTTATAGTTAACGGTGGTCTGACCGTACGCTTCCAGATGGAACGGATCTATCATATTAACGTCGCTAAGATCCGCCGTAGCGGCTTCATAAGCCACGTTTACAGGATGCTTTAACGGAATATTCCATATCGGGAAGGTTTCAAATTTTGCGTAACCCGCTTTTATACTGCGCTTGTGATCCTGGTAAAGTTGAGAAAGGCAAACAGCCATCTTACCACTACCGGGACCGGGCGCTGTGATTACAACCAATTGACGTGTGGTTTCTATATAATCGTTTTTGCCAAAGCCGTCGTCACTTACAATCAGCGGAATATCTGACGGATAATCAGCTATCGGGTAATGACGATATACTTTTATACCAAGCGACTTTAAGCGGTTTTCAAAAGCTATGGCAAGAGGTTGTCCCGTAAAGCAGGTTATAACAACGCTGCCAACATAAAGTCCTATGCCACGGAAAGCGTCAATAAGACGAAGCGTATCAAGGTCGTATGTTATACCGAGGTCGCCGCGGCGTTTGTTTTTTTCAATTGCATCGGCGTTTATAACAATAACGATTTCGGCTTCATCTTTGAGTTCAAGAAGCATTTTTACCTTTGAGTCAGGTTTGAATCCTGGCAATACGCGGGACGCGTGAAAATCGTCAAAAAGTTTGCCACCAAACTCCATATAAAGCTTGCCGCCAAACATATTGATACGGTCACGTATGTTTTGTGACTGTAAAGCAATGTATCTGTCATTATCAAAGCCGATTTTTGCCATAGCCGATACCTCCTCAAATCAAAAACAAAATACACAATTAGTATATCAAAATATATTATTTCTTGCAAGCGAATTTTTTATATTTTGTAACAATATATTTCTTGCTTTAAATAGATATTTATAGTATAATATTATAGATTATCTGATATAGAGGTTTTTATATTGATTTTAAGCGAAAAAACAAATTCTTATCTGCCAGAACAGTGCGCGTATGCAAAGAGGGTTCAATCACTTTTAGCCGAGCGCGGAGTGATAACACCCAAGGCTCATATTGTTACGTTTGGTTGTCAGCAGAATGTAAGCGACTCTGAAAGAATTAAGGGTATGCTGATACTTTGTGGTTACAGCCTGACCGAAGAAATTGAGCAGGCGGATTTTATACTTTTTAATACCTGCGCTGTGCGTGGACATGCCGAGGACCGCGTGTACGGTAATGTAGGCGCTACAAAAAAGCTAAAGCAGGCAAACCCTAATCTGATGGTAGCGGTTTGCGGTTGTATGGCGCAGCAGCAATCGGTAGCAAGCAAGTTTTATAAAAGCTACCCGTACGTTGATATTGTGTTTGGCACACAGCAATACCACCGCTTGCCCGAATTTATATACCGTAGAATGACAGGCAAGCGTGTGTATGAGTTGGGTCTTGACAATGAGGATATTGTAGAAAATATTCCCGTAAGTCGCGACGGCACGCTTAAGGGCTGGCTGCCTATAATGTACGGCTGCAATAATTTTTGTACCTACTGTATAGTGCCGTATGTTCGCGGTCGTGAGCGCTCGCGCGCACCCGAGGAGATTATCAAAGAAGCGACCGAAATGGTACAAAGCGGCTTTAAAGAAATAATGCTTTTGGGTCAAAATGTAAACTCATACGGAAAAGACGAAAGCCACGGCATTAACTTTGCAAAACTTTTGCGTATGGTAAACGATATACCAGGCGATTTCAGAATACGTTTTATGACATCGCATCCAAAGGATTGTACCGAGGAATTGCTTGACGCAATTCGCGACTGCCAAAAGGTTGAGCGGCATATTCATCTGCCTTTTCAGAGCGGCAGTAGTAAAATTTTAAAGCAAATGAACCGCCACTATGATCGCGAGGGTTATTTAAAGCTGATTAGTGCGGCTCGCGAGCGTATACCCGATGTAGAGTTTACAAGCGATATTATCGTGGGCTTCCCGGGCGAGACTTACGAAGATTTTTGCGAAACTTTAAGCTTGGTAAAAGAAGTTAAATTCACATCACTCTTTACGTTTATTTATTCTCCACGCGAGGGGACACCTGCGGCAATTATGCCCGACCCCGTAACGCGCGAAGAAAAAGGCAAGTGGTTCAGTGAACTGCTGATAGCACAAGACGAAATATCAGAAAGCCTCAACAATTCTCTGATTGGTAAAAAGATGAGAGTTTTGTGTGAAGAGAATTTAGGTGACGGATTATATTCGGGAAAAAGCGAATACTATTCGAGTGTAACCTTCCGCGGTACACACGATATGTTAGGTAATTTTGTGACCGTTTGTGTTGATGAATATAAAAACAACACACTTTACGGAACTGTTATAAATTAAAAATTGAAAGGATTTTTTAAAATGGGAATTATTGAAGCAACAAGAAATTTAGGAGTAGAAATTCAAAAGGATGAGCGTTTTATTCGCTTTATAAAGGCTAAGCTTGCAAACGATAACGATGAGACTCTTCAAAATCAGATAGGCGAGTTTAACACCGTTCGTATGAACCTTGACCGCGAAATGAACGCTGAGACTCAGGACGAAGACAAAATCAAAGAATTAAACGAAAAGCTCCGCGAGATTTATACCGCAGTTATGTCAAGCAAAACAATGCTTGAATACAACACCGCAAAGGCAGAGGTTGACGCTATGCTTAACGACATCAACAGCATTATTATGCAGTGCGTAGAGGGTGAAGACCCTACCACAGCAGAGCCTCAGACCGCTTGCACGGGTTCTTGTTCCAGCTGTTCAGGCTGTCATTAATTAATATTAAACATTAATTTTAACCAAAGGGGATAAAAGCTATGGCTGAGCTGTCACCAATGATGCGACAGTATATGGAAATAAAAGCGCAAAACCAAGACTGTATTATCTTTTACCGTTTGGGCGATTTCTATGAAATGTTCTTTGACGATGCAATTAAAGGCTCGGAAGAACTTGAACTTACCCTCACGGGCAGAGATTGCGGTCTCGACGAACGCGCTCCTATGTGCGGTGTGCCTTATCACAGCAGCGAGGGTTATATTGCCCGTTTGGTTGAAAAGGGATACAAGGTTGCTATTTGCGAGCAGGTAGAGGACCCCGCTACTGCAAAGGGTATAGTAAAGCGTGATATAGTTCGCATTGTTACTCCCGGTACTGTAATTGAGGGAGAAATGCTTGACGAAGGACGCAACAATTATCTTGCTGCAATTTTTGAAAAAGAAAATAAAATAGGTCTTTGCTTTGCCGATGCATCGACAGGTGAGGCTCACATAACCGAGCTTTCGGGTAGCGACATGTATAACGAATTGCAAAATGAAATTATGCGTTTTAGCCCCAGCGAAATATTGATAGATGCAAAGCTTAAAGATAAAATTGCAAACTTTTTAGAAGAAAAGATTACAGCGACAATTTCTGTTCGTGAAAACAGATGCTTTGATACGCAAATCACAGAAAGTCTGCTTTGTCAGAATTTTGGCGTAATCAGTCCCGAAAATATCGGTATAGAAAACGGTAGTATTTCTCAAAGTGTGTTAGGTGCAGTAATTGATTATCTGCACGAGAACGGAAAAACAGGTACTATAGCCATTAAAACCGTAAATGTTTATACATCGGCTCAGTTTATGCAACTTGATGTTACGGCCGTTCGCAATCTTGAACTTTGCGAAACAATGCGTACAAAGTCAAAGCGTGGCTCGCTGCTCGGTACACTTGATAAAACAAAAACCGCTATGGGCAAACGCCTTATGCGTTCATACGTTTTGCAACCGCTACTGAGCATCCCCGAAATCACTCTGCGTCAAAACGCGGTAGAGGAATTAGCCAACGACACGGTAATGCGTTGCGAAGCGCAGGAATATATGAGCGGCATACGCGACATTGAGCGCATGATGACAAAAATCGTATATGGCACTGCTACCGCAAAAGAGTTATTAGGACTTGCGGCAACGGCGCACCGTTTCCCCTACATAAAGCAGTTGCTCGCGTCTGCGAATTGCAAGATGCTAAAATCAATTTATAATGATATTGATACTTTAGATGAAATTGTGGCACTTAT
The DNA here is from genome assembly GCA_964387615.1 of uncultured Ruminococcus sp. GTDB lineage: Bacteria > Bacillota > Clostridia > Oscillospirales > Acutalibacteraceae > UBA737. The sequence goes on along the minus strand of CAYLXT010000008.1, from coordinate 11,404 downwards.
TGATGCGGCTATCAGTGAGGATGCGCCTGCCACAGTTCGCGAAGGTAAGATAATTAAAAAAGGCTATAATGATCAGGTTGATATGCTGCGCGAGGATATGGACGGTGGAACATCTTATCTTGCCGAAATCGAGTCGCGAGAGCGTGAGCGCACAGGCATTAAAAATTTACGCGTTCGTTACAACAAGGTTTTCGGTTACTATATCGAGGTTACTAACTCTTTCCTTGATAAAGTTCCCGATAATTATATTCGCAAGCAGACGCTTACAAATGCCGAGCGTTTTATAACCGATGAACTAAAACAACTTGAAAACCGTCTTCTTACTGCAAAGGATCGTGCTTTTCAGCTTGAATATGAAATATTTAACTCTATTCGTGAGACGGTGGCACAGGCAGCCTACAGAGTTCGTACTACTGCTGCAGCAATAGCGCGACTTGACACTATGTGTTCGATGGCTCAGGTTGCGGTTGAAAACAATTATTGCAGACCGCTTATAAATAATGACGGTGTAATCAGCATAAAGGGCGGCAGACATCCTGTTGTTGAAAAATTGCTTAAAACTCCGTTTGTTTCTAACGATACATATCTTGATGCCGTATCATCGCGTTGTGCGATTATTACAGGTCCCAATATGGCGGGTAAATCCACCTATATGCGACAGGTGGCTATTATTACACTTATGGCACAGATGGGTTCGTTTGTGCCTGCTCAAATGGCAGAAATCGGTGTGGTGGATGCCATATACACCCGTGTTGGCGCGTCGGACGACCTGGCAAGCGGTCAATCTACCTTTATGGTAGAGATGAGCGAAATGGCGCATATACTTAAAAATGCTACCAAAAACAGTCTGCTTATAATTGACGAAATAGGCAGAGGTACATCTACCTTTGACGGTATGTCAATAGCGCGCGCCGTGCTTGAATATGTTGTTGACAAAAAGAAATTGGGTGCAAAGACACTCTTTGCAACACATTATCACGAGCTTACCGAAATGGAAAATGAGCTTGACGGTATAAAGAATTATAATATCGCGGTTAAAAAACGCGGCGATGATATAATTTTTCTTCGCCGTATAGTATCAGGTGGAGCCGATGACAGTTACGGTATTGAGGTTGCAAAGCTGGGTGGCATACCCGACTCTGTAATCCGTAGAGCCAAACAGATACTCAAGCAAACGCTTGAAAGCGGTATAGTAACATATAAAACGGTTGAAACAAATACCGACCAGATGTCACTTGAAATGCAGGGTGCTACCGATATTTTGCGCGAACTGCAGGCAATTGACGTAAATACACTCACACCCATTGAGTCAATGGGAATATTGTTTGATATAGCCAACAAAGCAAAATCAATTTAAAGAATAAGAAGAGGTGAGCAAAGTGCCAAAAATTAACGTGCTACCCAAATCTATTGCCGAGCTTATAGCGGCGGGCGAGGTTGTAGAGCGACCTGCTTCAATAGTAAAAGAAGCGATTGAAAACTCAATAGACGCAGGAGCTACACATATAACGGTTGAAATTCAGCGCGGCGGTATAACGTATATTCGTATAACCGATAACGGTTGCGGAATTTCGCACGCGGATGTACCAAAGGCATTTTTGCGTCACGCTACAAGCAAGATTGAAAAAGCTGTAGATCTTGACAGCATATCTACGCTCGGCTTCCGTGGTGAAGCACTCGCCGCAACAAGTGCGGTATCACGTGTGGAGATGTTTACCAAAACTGCTGACGAGGAATTTGGTACCCATTATAAAATAGAGGGTGGAGAAGAAATTTTAAATGAAGAGGTGGGTTGCCCCGACGGCACCACACTCATAGTTCGTGATTTGTTTTATAACACACCCGCACGTATGAAGTTTCTTAAAAAAGATGTTTCAGAGGCAACTACGGTTTCGGCTATCGTAGAGCGCCAGGCCCTTTCACACCCCGAAATTGCATTTAAACTTATCCGTGATGGCAAGCAGACACTATCGACTTCGGGAGATGGCAAGTTGCAGTCGGCGGTTTACAGTGTGTTGGGTCGTGAGATTTCAGGCACTCTTATCCCTGTTGATTTAACCTTTGACGGTATAAAGGTAACAGGACTTGTGTGTAAGCCGGTATCTTGCCGCGCATCGCGCGCGTATCAGTTCACCTTTTTAAACGGCAGATATGTACAGTCCGGCACCGTTACAGCCGCAAGCGAACAAGCGTATAAAAACAGCACAATGGTTGGCAAGTTCCCAGTGTTTGTGCTGTGCGTAAATGTTCCTTATGAAACGGTGGATGTAAATGTGCATCCAGCTAAAACTCAGGTGCGTTTCTCGGACGAAAAGCGTGTCTTTACCGCCGTTTACAATGCTGTAAAAAATGCGATTATGTCGGGCGATACACGACCTGTGCTTGATGTTATACCTCAAAAACGCAACACCTTTTTGCATATGACAACCGAGGAATATAAACAAACTGCGGTTAATTTGCCTACTCAAGAAATTAAGGAACAACAAAAAGAGATTGTTAAACCAAAGACCGAACCTGTTCGTCTAAAGACTGATAATATTCCTTTCTTTTTAAGAGAAGAATTTAAGCCTAACGTGTCCGAAAACAAGGTATCGGTTGATATAGAAAAGGCTGTTGAAGAAATTTCCGAAATTCAACAATCTAAACCAATATCACAAATGGCAGAAAAGGAATATTCGCCTAAAGAAGAAATAATGCTTATCGGCGAAGCATTTAACACCTATGTCGTGGCGCAAAAGGGCGACAGTATTTTTCTAATAGACAAGCATGCCGCTCATGAAAGAATACTGTTTAACAAATTTAAAGCTGAGCAAAAAATAGAAACTCAGTCGCTGCTTATGCCAATTGCAGTAAAGCTTATTGGTGATGAATACAACGCGGTTGTATCTAACCTTAAGATGCTTGAGGCTTACGGATTTGAAATAGAAGATTTCGGTAATGAGTCGGTGCTTGTGCGGGCTATACCTGCTATGCTTAAGCGTGAGGATGCCGAAAGCACTGTAATAGAAGCGGCAGAAAGCCTTGCCAAAGGTGGAAGCGTGCAACTCGAAAGAATTGATGACATACTTCATACCGTTGCCTGCAAAGCGGCAATAAAAGCGGGATATATAACATCCGATGTCGAAAAATTAAACCTTGCCGTAAAGGTGCTGAGTGACAATGATATTATGTATTGCCCTCACGGTCGACCTGTTGCTTTTGAAATTAAAAAATACAATCTTGAAAAACACTTTGGAAGAATACAATGAAAAAACAAAAAATAATTTGTGTTGTAGGTCCTACTGCCTCGGGCAAAACCAATTTGGGTGTTTTACTTGCCGAGCATTTTGACGGCGAGGTAATATCGGCCGACTCTATGCAGATTTATTGCGATATGCATATCGCGTCTGCCGCACCTGACGAGTGGGAAACTCAGGGCGTGCCACACCATCTGGTAGAGTTTTTGCCCTATGGAAGCACATTCACCGTTGCTGATTATGTTAAGGTGGCTCGCGAAAAAATAGACCAAATTGCCGCAAGGGGTAAAATTCCAATTATAGTCGGTGGCACAGGACTATATATAAATTCAATTGTAAACAATGTTGAATTTATCGAAAGTGAAACCGATTATAAGCTTCGGGAGTGCATCACAAAAAGGTTTGACTGCGTCGGCGGCGAGGTGATGCTGAATCGTTTGCGTGAGATTGACCCCGATGCTGCAGCTAAACTGCATGCAAATGATAAACGTCGTATAATTCGCGCCTTTGAAATTTATGAAAGTACAGGCAATACAAAATCATTTAATGATGAACAATCAATAAAAAACGAATCGCCGTATGATACATGTATGATTGGTATTACCTATCGTAACCGCGAACTGCTTTATGATCGAATAAACCGCCGTGTTGACATTATGCTTCAAAACGGTTTGCTCGATGAAGCAAGAACAGCATTTCAAAAAAATCTTGGCGGCGGTGCCGTTCAAGCAATAGGACATAAGGAATTTTTTGACTATTTCAAGGGTGTGATTTCACTTGACGAAGCAACCGAAAATCTCAAGCGTTCTACCCGTCGTTACGCTAAGCGCCAGCTTACGTGGTTTAACAAAGATTCCCGTATAAACTGGATATATAAGGATGAAACCGACAACGCTACAGAGGCGGCAAAAAAACTCATAAAGGAAGAGGAAAATTATGCGTGAAAGCAAAGTTTTAAGAGTAATAATTTGCATTATTGCCGTAGTGTTTATTGCGCATCAGGTGTATTCCTCTGCTTATAAGCCAATCACCACCGTGAGTGCAGAATATTATACTGCCGAAGAGGGATTTTTAATTAACGGAATAGTAATTCGTGAAGAAAAGATTATTACTACCGACACTACCGGCACACTGCATTTTACTCTTTTTGACGGCGAACGCGTGGCCAAAAACGGTATAATTGCAAACATTTATTCCAATGCAGAGGCTTCTGTTACGGTAAACCGTATAGAACAGTTAAAATCGCGCATTTCAGATATTGAAGAGATGCAGAGTTATAATGATGTAGAAGCCGCCGATATCAATCTTGTTAATAATAAGGTCAACAATTCATTAAACACATTGCTTCGTGGCATTGCATCAGGTGATTTTTCTGATGTTGAATCAGATTCGGCAGAGCTTCTTACCAATATCAGTCGCAGAAAGATGATAACGGGCGAACAGACGGATTTTTCTGAAAGACTCGTCCAACTTAAGTCAGAGCTTGACAGTCTTAATGCATCACTACCTCAACCAATAGGCAGTATCACTGCGGATGAGTCGGGATATTTTGTATCAAGCATTGACGGATATGAAAACACTCTTTCATGTGATGATATAGACAACATAACTCCGGAATATCTTGATTCGGTAAAGGCGCAAAACGTATCGGACAATGCTATTGGTAAAATAGTTTCGGGCTATACTTGGTATATTGCGGCAAAGGTTGATATCAGTGATTCGTTGAAATATAAGGTCGGCGATAATCTTACTCTAAAAACTACTCTTAAAACCACGCCACAACTTGAAGCAAAGGTTGAAAAAATCAATACATCCAAAGAGGGAAATTCGGCGGTTATAATTTTTTCTTGTCAACAAATGAACAGTGAATTGGCGTCCATAAGGCAGGGCAGTATGACCATTATAAATAGCACCTATTCAGGACTTAAACTTCCTGCAAAAGCTTTACGTTTGCAAGATGACAAGCCTGGTGTGTTTGTTCGTTCGGGTATGACAATCAAGTTTGTTAGCGTAAATGTTATTTACCGCACCGATGAATATATTATTTGTGAGCAGCAGGTAAGCAGTGATACGGTTTTGCGTTTATATGATGATGTTGTTGTTAAAGGAAAGAGGCTTTATGATGGAAAAATCGTCGATTGATATATTTGATGAAAACTATGAAGAAATAACCGATAAAATTGCCATTGCTGCAAAAAAATCGGGAAGAAAGCCCGAAGCTATAACCCTGCTTGCCGCTACGAAGACGGTGAATGTTGATGTTATAAATTATGCAATCCAGTTGGGGATTAAATATATTGGTGAAAATCGTGTACAAGAATTTTTATCCAAATATGAAAATTATGTACCCGTACACAAGCATTTTATCGGTCACTTACAAACCAATAAGGTAAAGGATATAATCGACAAAGTAGAACTAATTCATTCGGTTGACTCATACCGTTTGGCTGAAGAAATTTCAAAGCAGGCAGTAAAGCGAAACCTTACAATAGATGTTTTGCTTGAAATTAACATAGGTAACGAACAAAGCAAATCGGGTTTCGGCTTTGAAGAGGCACCGGAAGCGGTGCAAAAAATTGCAGGTCTTGAAGGCGTTAGAATAAAAGGACTTATGGCAATTCCGCCGATTTGCGAAAATGCGGAGCAAAATCGTCCGTATTTTGCAAAAATGAAAAAACTGTTTATTGACATTGGCAATAAAAAAATAGATAATAGTAATATGGATATTTTGTCTATGGGAATGTCTGACGATTATGAGATAGCAATTGAGGAAGGCGCCAATATGGTGCGACTTGGAACTGCGCTCTTCGGTAGGCGCAATTATAACGTTAAAAAAATGTACGAAAAGTAAAGGAAGTGTATTTATGAGTTTATGGGACAGCATTAAAAACATTATGGTAATCCCCGATGAAGATGATTACGAAAACGAAGCAGAGGAAGCGGAACGCACTTCGCGTGAAAAAAATTTTGAAGAGCCCCTATATGCCCCGAAGAAAGAGGCTCCTGCAAAGCTTATAAAATCAAAGACAATAAATTATTCCCAAAGCAATAACGGTTTACAGGTAGTGCTTGTAAAGCCTGACCGTTTTGATGAGGTAACAACCATCGCCGACCACCTTAACGAAGGCAAAACTGTGGTTCTTAATCTTGAAGAAAGTTCACGCGATATAAGCCGCAGAATAGTTGACTTTTTAAGTGGTGTGGCTTACGCCAATGGCGGTAATATGCGTAAGGTTGCAAAAAACACATTCATAATTGTTGCTCGCGGCGTAGATGTTATGGGCGAGCTTTTACCCGAAGAATTTGAAGACGGTAAAATCTACTTTTAATGGATATAAAGCTTTTGCCCGCGAGGATTGATGATTTAAAAACTCTTTGCGAAAAGTCCAATTTACCTAAATTTATAGGTTTTTTGACCGCCGAAGAAGCGGCAGTTGCCATAAAGCAATTCGAAGTTAGTGACCGATACTGCGCCTTTGGCGGTTACGATGGTGCCGAGCGCGTGATGATAGGTGTTTTGCCCGAGTGGTGTGAAGAAGCCGTTTTTCCTATAAAAGCGATAACATTTACATACCGCGAATGTGATAAGCTTTGGCACCGCGACTTTTTAGGTGCTTTAATGGCTTTGGGTATTAACAGAGAAACGGTTGGCGATATACTCATAGAAAGCGGCAGGGCGGTTGCGTTTGTCTCTGATGATATTTCGCGATTTGTTTTTTCTCAAATTGAGAAAATAGGGAATGTTGGCGTTACACTTACCGAAGGATGTACACATCCGTTACCCACTCTTGGTAAAAAGGAGTCCTTTTCTGTAACGGTAGCATCTACTCGGTTAGATTGTGTGGTTGCGGCCGTTTGCGGAATATCGCGCGGTCAGGCAGCAGATAAAATTGCCGACGGTTTGGTTTTGGTAAATTCATTGTGTGCTACGAAGTCAACTGTTAATGTTAGGGCAAAAGATAAAATCACCGTACGCAAAAGGGGAAAATTTGAGATTACGGCTTGCGATGGGTTTTCCAAAAAAGGCAGAATTGTTTTAAAATACGATAAATATATATAACATTTATTGGGAGGATATGCTATGTTAAGTGCAAATGAAATCAAAAATGTGCGTTTTTCAACCGCGATGGGCGGCTACAAAAAGGAAGAAGTTGATGTTCTTCTCGATAAAGTAGAATCCGATTACGAGCAGTTTGAGCGCACACTTAAAGAAATGAACAATAAAATAGGCGAGCTTAAGGGACAACTTGAGGATTATAAGAATTCTCAGGGCAATTTACAAAACATTCTTGTAAGCGCGCAAAAATTTGCAGATCAGATTGTTGAAGAGGCAAAGGTTAAGAGCGCCGAGATAATTGCTTCTGCGCAGGAAAGCATTGAAAAGATCACTGCTCAGGAAAAAGAGCTCACTTCTGCATTTGACAAAAAAGCAGGTGAAAGAAAGTCGGCTCTTGAAAATGATATCGAAAAGATTATCGCTAACGCCGAAAAGAAACAGGCCGCAGTTGAAACAGCAACTCAGAATTGTGTTGACCGTCAGCAGCTACTCTTTAACAAGATGAAGATGGAGGTTGCCTCTTTCAAAGCAGAAATCACCGCTAAATATAAAGAGCATCTTGAATTGTTGGCATCCCTTCCTGATACTGTGCCGAATGATCCTACCGAGGTTGCCAAAGCCGTAGAAACTTCTTTTGATGTTATGCCTACAGTTGAGGAATATGCTGAAAATCCCGAAAGCTTTGAGCTTTCTACCCAAGAAACTGAGCCTGAGACTGAGACAGAAGAGCCTGCCGAAAAGCTTATAGAGGCGATTACAGGCAAGGGCTTTGTTATAAATTCTGAAGAATTTGATTTTGAAGAAGATCAAGAGGATGAAGAAGACATTTAAAATTAGGAGTGATCCCTTTTGGTATCATATATTTTAGCAGTCATTACCGGCATTATTGTTTTGGCGGCTGACCAGTTAAGTAAGGTTTTTATTTCAAAAAATTTTGAAATGGCAAAGTCTTATGAATTTTTACCCGGTGTTTTGGACATTACTTATATCCATAATGATGGTGCCGCGTGGGGTATGCTTGGCGGATATACGTGGTTATTGCTTTCTATTACCATAGTTGTAATGCTTGCATGCATTGCTTTGTTGCTTAAATGGGGGCTGCGTGATAAGGTTATGTTTTGGTCGGCAATGCTCATATTATCCGGCGGTGTCGGCAATATGATTGACCGTATTTTTCGTGGCGGTAACGTTATAGATTTTTTGCACTTTGAGTTCTGGCCTACTTTTCCGGTGTTTAACATCGCCGATTGCGCAATATGTGTGGGCGCGGGTCTTATCATTTTATCGCTGTTTAAAAGTATTTTAGATGAACAAAAGCAAAAGACACGCGCGGCAGCGACAACACACGCTCAAGAAAATGAAAACGATTAATTGCATTTATGACGACGGCGAAAGCCGCCGTCTTGATGTGTTTTTAGCGCAAGAAGCAGAGCTTACGCGTTCTTATGCGGCAATCCTTATTGAAGACGGTTGCGTTACCGTAAACGGCAAGATTGTATCTAAAAACACGAAGTTAAAAAAGGGAGACCGTATTGACATTGAAATTCCCGAACCGCAGGAATATACGGCCGAGCCTGAAAATATACCGCTTGATATAGTTTATGAGGACGAGCATCTATTGGTGGTTAATAAGCCCAAGGATATGGTAGTACACCCCGCCGCAGGCAATTACAGTGGCACGCTTGTAAATGCAATTCTTTATCATTGCGGTGATAGTTTATCGGGTATTAACGGTGTTATGCGACCGGGCATTTTGCACCGCATAGATAAAAACACAAGCGGACTGCTACTTGTGGCAAAAAACGATAATTCACATTTGTTTTTAGCCGAGCAGATTAAAGAGCATTCGCTTACTCGCGAGTACGAAGCGGTGGTTTACGGCAATTTAAAAAACGATAGCGGTACGGTAGATGCTCCCATTGCGCGTCATCCTGTAAAGCGCAAGCAAATGGCGATAGTGGCAGGCGGCAAAGAGGCTGTTACACACTATGCTGTGCTTGAGCGTTTTGGCGACTTTACTCACGTAAGATTAAGACTTGAAACAGGCAGAACACATCAAATAAGGGTGCATATGGCGTCGCTCGGTCACCCTGTTGCAGGCGACGATATTTACGGGCCGCATAAGGTTATTACAAAGCTTGGCGGTCAATGCTTGCACGCGCGCAAGATTGGGTTTATTCATCCCGAAAGCCGAGAATATATGGAGTTCACAAGTGAATTGCCCGAGTATTTTACGAAATTTTTAAACGAGTGCAGAGGTAAATAACAATGGGTCTGTTTGACGGTTGTCTGCTCGCTTGCGATATAGACGGCACACTGCTTCTTAATGACTATATGCCGCAGGTAAATATTGATAAAATTAAATATTTTGTAAGCGAAGGCGGCGCCTTCTCTCTTGCTACCGGCAGAACAGCGGGTGCGATATCCTCGGTTACAAATCGACTTGATTGTATTTCACCATCTATTGTTGCTAACGGCAGTATGATATATGATATCAAAAACGACAAGCCGCTTTATGAGCTTTTTATACCCAATAGCGACCGACGTATTGTAAAAGCCGTGATGGAAGGCTGTAAAACCATTGGTATTGAGGCGCATTGCGGCAAAAAGGTTATAGTATTAAACCAAAACCAAGAGTCAATAGATCACGCCGTTTATGAAAATCTTGATGCGTTTTCACTTGATTACGAAACGGCTTTACGGCATAATTGGAATAAAGTGATTTATTTGTCGGCAAACGATGACGAGCTTGGGGCTACAAAGCAAATTATTTCAAGCTTTGAACATAATTCGCAGTTTGTTGATACCTCAGCTGTGATTGACGGCAGAAGGCGTTACTATTATGAACATGTTCCAAAGGGCGTTTCAAAGGCCGCAACTTTAAAAATTCTTTGTGAAAAACTGAATATTAAAAAGGGTTGTTGTTACGCAATAGGTGATTACTATAACGACCTTGAAATGATAAAGGTTGCTGATATAGGCGCTACACTTATTGATTCGCCTGAAGAGGTAAAGGCTGTAGCCACTACGGTGGTAGGTTCAGTACAAAACGGCGCAGTTGCCGATTTTATAGATTATCTTACCGAAAGGAAAAGAAAAAATGGATGCAATAACTAAAAAACAATTAGAAAAAATTGCTTGCAAGGTGCGTATCGGTGTTATCGAAGGCGTACACGCGGCAAAAGCAGGTCACCCGGGCGGTTCACTCTCTATCGCAGAGATACTTACATATTTGTACTTCAAAGAGATGAATATTGACCCCCAAAATCCAAAGGACGCCAAACGCGACCGCTTTGTTCTTTCAAAAGGACATGCTGCTCCCGCTTTATACGCTACTCTTGCTGAGCGCGGTTATTTTTCACCCGACGAGCTTTTAACCCTTCGTCAGATAGGCTCTCGTCTTCAGGGTCACCCTGATATGAAAAATATTCCCGGTGTTGATATGTCAACAGGCTCTCTCGGACAGGGTATATCTACCGCAGTTGGTATGGCGCTTTCCAGCAAGCATTTCGGTGATAACTATAACGTTTATACAATTCTTGGCGACGGTGAAATAGAAGAAGGTCAGGTTTGGGAGGCTGCAATGTTTGCTTCAAATAAGGGCCTTTCTAACCTTACCGCATTTATTGACCTTAACAATCTGCAGATTGACGGCACTATTGACGAAGTAAACAGCGCGAAACCCGTTGATAAAAAGTTTGAGGCTTTTGGTTGGCATACAATTACCATTAACGGTAATGATTTTGATGCTATTGAGGCGGCTCTCGCAGAAGCTAAAACCGTTGATAAGCCCGTAGCGATCATTGCTGAAACCGTAAAGGGCAAGGGCGTATCTTATATGGAAAATGCGGTTAACTGGCACGGCGCAGCACCTAATGACGAGCTTTATGCCGTAGCTATGGAAGAACTCACAGCAGCACTTGCTGCATTTAACTAAGGAGGCGGCTCAAAATGGCAGATATTAAAACAGTTGCAACACGCGTAGGCTTTGGTGAAACTTTGGTAGAGCTTGGTGCTGAGCGTGATGATTTTATAGTAATGGACGCTGACCTTGCGGCCGCTACACAAACAGGTAAATTTAAAAAGGCATATCCCGAGCGTTTTTATAACT